>NZ_JBHYKH010000403.1:0-8386 GCF_042741275.1 Streptomyces sp. NPDC058964 | reverse complement strand
ACCTACTGGGGTTAGTGTTTTGGGGGGGGGGGCCCTGGGGGGGGGGCGGGGCGGGTGGGGGGGGGCGGCCTCCTGCCCGGCATCCGGTGTCCGGCGCCTCAGGAGGCGGACTCGGACAGCTCGCACAGCGCGGGACCCGAGTGGATGCCGTGCGCGCGGTTCATGACGACGTCGCCCAGCTCCGCGGCCGTGGCCCGGACATTGGCACCGCCGTACCCGTTGACCACGGAGAACATCCCCCACAGCAGGTTCCAGGGCCGCAGTTCACCGTTCTCGTCCGGGAACGGCTCCGGGGTGGGCCGCACCCTGCGCTGGAGCACATGCGGCGTCCCGAGCGCCGCCTCGAGCTGCTCCCGCCACTCCTGGCCGGTCAGATCCGGACTCCAGCCGAGCACCACGCCCCGGTTGCCGTACAGCGAAGTCGGCTTGAGCACGAGCTCGCCGCGGTGTTCGACGGCGTACTCGAAGAGGTCGGCGCGCTCCCCGCTCTCCAGCGTCACCGTGCCCGGGCGCACGATCCGCGTCCACGGCAGCAGCCGGTCGATACTGACCGACTGCTCCGGCGTGAACAGGCCGCGGTTGTCCTCGTCCGAGAGCATCGCCAGCGCTCCCTTGCTGGCGTACGCGGAGGTGTCCAGCGGGGTGAAGATCCTGACCTCGCCGCGCTCGGCGGCGTCGAGGACCGGATCGAGGAGCTCGGGCTGCTCGACGATCTGGGAGATCGCGAACGTACGGAAGACGATGTCGACCGGCTTGTCCTCCAGCCAGACCCGGCCGCCCCTGACCTCCAGCTGCCCGACGTGACAGGGGTGGGCGTCGAGACCCAGTTCCCGCCAGCGCAGCGCGAGCTGGCGCATGTAGCGGATCTCGTTGTCGAAGTAGCTCGGCCAGTCGGTCAGCGCGACCACCGGGCGGTCACCGGGCGCGAAGCCGGACTCGACCAGGATGTTGTTCACCTGCTCGCGCAGGGTGTCGACGTAGCCGAGGCCGTGGTCCTCGGCGAACCGGGCGAGCAGCGGGTGCTCCAGGAGCCCGCGGGCGATGTCGGCGTTGTCCATGCCGCCGATCGAGCTGCCCATGTTGAACTCCAGGAGTTTGAACCCGCCTTCCTGGAGGTACAGGTCGGCCCGCGCCTGGCGCGTCATCCCGGTGCCCCGCGCCCGTGAGGCCACGGCGACCTGCTGCTCGGTCAGTCCGGCGGCGCGCGCGAACGCCGCGAAGTCACCGCCGAAGAGCTTGTCGGGCAGGGTGCTCAGCGCGTCCATGACGTTCCGGACGTCGCCGAAGGCCAGGTCCCGCTCGGCCCGGCCGAGGAAGGCCGGCCGGGACAGGAACGTCCCCTTGTAGAAGGCGGCGAGCATCTCCGACTCAGGGAGCCTGCCCACCAGTTCGCCCGCCTTGGCACCGCTCTCGGTCACCCTGCGCAGGTATTCCGCCGTCAAGGACGCGCGGTCCATGTGAGTCCTCCTCGATGTCGTGTGGTCGGCCGGCCGCCGGTGTGGCCGGGGCGTCCGGCCGGGGGCAGCACGGCGCCGGGATTGAACAGGCCCGCGGGGTCCCAGGCGGCCTTGACGGCGCGCATCAGCGCGATGTCGGCCGGGGACCGGGTGAGCGGGAGGTACGCGGCCTTGGCGCGGCCGATGCCGTGCTCGGCGCTGATGCTGCCGCCCGTGTCCGCGATCCGGCGCAGGACCGCGTGGACGAGTTCCTCCTCGTCGGCGGCCGCGACGCCGAGGAGATTGAGGTGGACGTTGCCCTCGGCGAGATGCCCGAACACGTACGCGCGGGCCCGCCCGGCCAGCAGACCGGGGAGACCGGCGACGAACTCCGGCAGCTCGGCGAGGGGAACGGTGACGTCCAGCTTCAGCGGGGTTCCGGCGGCGTTGACGGCCTCGGTGTGCCGCTCGCGGTAGGCCGCCAGACGGCGGCGGTCCGCGTCGTCCACGGCCACGGCCACCTCGCGCGCATCCAGCTCACCGACCACCGCGGCCAGTTCGTCGAGCGGACCGTGCGATCCCGCGCACTCGACCAGCAGATACACGGGATGCGCGTGCCGGAACGGCGCGGGCAGTCCGCTGTGCTCCAGGACCAGCGCCAGCCCGTCCGCCGTGAAGAACTCGGCCAGCTCCAGGGACTCCAGCCGGCGCAGCGCCGTCAGGACGCCCACCGCGTGGGCGAGGGAGTCGAGAGCGAGCAGGGCGCCGGCCCGCCGGGGTGGACGCGGCCGCAGGGTCAGCCGGAGCCGGGTGAGGACGGCCAGGGTGCCCTCGCTGCCGATCAGCAGGCCGCCGAGGTCGTATCCGGTGTTGTCCTTGGGCAGTCCGGCCAGGCGGTTCAGGACCCCGCCGTCGGCGAGCACCGCCTCGGCGCCCGCGACGTTGGCCCGGACGGTGCCGTGCCTCAGGACCCGCTCGCCGCCGGCGTTGGTCGCGGCCATGCCGCCCAGGGTGGCCGAGTCCCGGGAGGCGAGGTCGACCCCGAAGTCCAGGCCGTGCCGGCGCACGTGCCGCTGCAGGGCGGCCAGTGTCGCCCCCGCGCCGACGGTCACCTGCCGGGCGCCGGGGTCGACCGGGCCGATGCCGTCCAGCCGCCGCAGTGAAAGCACGACCTCGGTGCCGTCGCCGCCCGGCACCGAGCCGCCGACCAGGCCGGTGTTGCCGCCCTGCGGTACGACCGGGACGCCGGCCGCCGCGCAGACCCGTACCGCCTCGGCGGTCTGGGCCGGGTCCGCGGGGCGGACCACCAGCAGCGAGCGGCCGCTCCAGCGGCCCGTGAAGTCGGTCTCGTACGGGGCACGCAGGGCGGGCTCGGTCAGTACGTGCGTGTCCCCGACGACATCCGCCAGGCGGCGGGCGAGGCGCTGCCGCTCCGCGTCGGCCGCCCGGGGAGCCGCTCCGGTCACGGTCATCAACCGGCCGCCGGTGCGGGCGCCTTGTCGGCGGGGACCGGTGGCTCGAAATGGACCGCCTCGCCCGGCAGCGACCGCTCAGTCAGCCTCAGCATCATGCCGCCCAGCAGCGCGGTGACCGTGATGACCAGCCAGGGCAGTCTGCCGTCCACCGCGACGAGCGCGGTGAACAGACTGGGCGCCAGGGCGTTGGCCAGCGCCCAGGAGGACTGGTAGGCGGCCAGGTACCGGCCGCGCAGCTCGGCCGGGGCGGCGGACTGGGCCAGCGTGCTCGCCGCCGGGCTGTGCACCAGTTCGGCGAAGGTGGCGACCACCACGCAGGCCAGCACGACCCCCATGGCCACCGTCGTGTTGTGCGGGCGGACGGTGCCGAGGACGATCTGGCCCGCGAAGGCGGTCACGAACAGCGCCACCCCGGCGATCGCCATGCGGTTGCGGGTGCGGAAGCGGCCCCGGGCGTACGCGGCGACCGGCACGCCGAGGGTCGCGCACAGCAGGGTGTTGACGATGAACGAGCTGCCGATCAGGCCCTGGGGTATGTGCAGCCAGTCGGTGGCGTAGACGGGGATCAGGATCGTCAGGGAGGTGTAGCCGAGGGCCACCGACAGGTTGGCGAGGGCCAGTGCCAGGAAGGGGCGGTCCTTGGCGACCAGCTTGTAGCCGCCGCTGCGCGCGGCCCGCTTGCGGTCGGCGTGCGGGCTGGCCGGGGTGCGGGTGGCCAGGACGGCCGCGATCACGAAGCTCGCCGCGTTCAGCCAGGCGGCGGCGACATAGCCGTGGTCGCCCATGGTGGCGATGATCAGGGAGGCGATCAGGGTTCCGCCGCCGAGTCCGGCGTTGCCCAGGCTTCTCGACAGGGCCTGCATCCGGTCCCGGTCGGTGCCCTTGAGGAGCTCGGCGAACCTGGCCTGGAGCGTGGAGGGCGCGGCCCGGGTGCCCACGGCGGTGACCAGCGCGAGGACGGCGAACAGGGCCAGGCTGTGCGCGAGCGGGTAGAGGGCGAAGCCGATCGCCCGCAGCAGGTACAGGACGATGAGCACCCTCAGGGCGCCGAACCGGTCCACGGCGGTGCCGCCCAGCGGCAGCGCGGCCATCGCGATCAGGCTGGTGACGGTGAGCACCAGGCCGATCTGCGCCAGCGGCAGGTCGGTGACGTGCTTGAAGAAGATCAGGTTGAAGGGGACGTACATGCCCGAGCCGGTCGCGTCGATGGCGATGCCGGCGATGAGCGCACGTTCGCCCTTGAAGCTTGGGCGCAGAAACGACATTTACTGGTCTCCAGGGAGGGGATGTGCGACGGCCGGCGCTACGAGACGTCGTAGAAGCCGGGCCCGTCCAAGTAGCGCGCCGACACACAGTCCCGGGCAACCGCACTTTCGGACTCGTGTGCCAGAAAGACCCGCAGCGGGAAGGTCCAGTCGTCGACCGAACGGTGCACCGGGTCCCCGGGGCCGACCCGGAACACCGCGTCGTGGAAGCTCTCCAGCGCCTTCAGCTCGGCCAGCTTGGGATAGCCGGTGAGGCGTCCCTCCACCGGCGAGACCATGTTGACGATCCGGGCGTGCCTGAGCAGTTCGTAGCCGGTGCCGCAGCGCTCCTCGAAACGCTCGGGGAAGGCGTACGCGTCCACGGTCCGGTCGAGCTGGCTCTCTCCGGTCGCGGCCGCGGTGGGCACGTGCACGTCGGCGCCGCAGACCCGGGCGCCGGTCTCGACGAGCCGCGGCCCCTTCGGCGTCAGCTTGAGCTCGGAGTGCGCGGGCCCGTTGCGGATGCCGAGCGCGTCCAGGACCAGCAGGGTGTGCTCGACCAGCGCGTCCTGTTCGGCGCCGTGGCGGGGCAGCAGCTCCGCGCCGGCCGGCAGGTCGCGGACGCCGTTGGCGCTGATGTGGTGCATCTTCCAGATGTCGGTCACGTGGTGCCTGCCGTGCAGGCTCACGGTGTTGACGATGTACTCGTTGCCGACCAGGTACTCCTGGGCCAGCACCGCCTCGTTGCGCTGGCCCAGCACGCTGTGGGTACCGATCAGCTTGGTGAACGCCGAGCGGACCTCGTCGGCGGTGTCGCAGAAGAAGACCCCGTCGTTGCCCGCGCTGCTCACCGGCTTGAGGACGACCCGGGCGCCGGTGCCGGAGGCGGTGTGCCCGTACCACTCGAGCAGGGTGTCCAGGTCGGAGGCGAGGAGCTGGCCGGTGGCCGGGACCCCGGCCTGCCGGACCGTCTCGATCATGCGGAACTTGTCCCGGCGGGTGGGGCTGAGCGCGGTCCCGTTGGTGGGCAGCCGAAGTTCCTCGCTCAGCGCGTCGGCGAGCATGACGGCGCGTTCGATGCCCGGCAGCAGGCCCACCGGCGCGTACGGTGCGAGGGCCGCGACCGTGGCGGCGACGTCAGAGTCGTGGACGATGTTGGCGGTGAAGTCGTCGGGCCGGAAGCTCGGCGCGTAGACGTCGGGGATCACCGGGGTGCTCTGCACGTGGACGCAGTCGACGCCGCGCGCCCGGAACAGCGGCGCGAGGCAGCGCGCGCTCGCGAAGGCGTCGACGACGACCACCGTGCGGCGGTCCGTGCTGGAACTCATGTGTCATCCCACCGTGGGTTGCTGGCGTGCGGCGGAGCCGCCGGACTGGACGGGCCTGGTCGTCGTCATGCGCCGGTGATCTCCACCGGGTCGCCGAACCTCATCAGGTGGCGGTAGGTCATGGCACGGGTGTGGCGCATCGTGCGCAGGATCGCGATCGCGCTCTCGGCGGACTCGTCGACCTGGATGATCGACTGGTCGTCGCCGACCAGCGCGGCGGTGACGACGATGTGCCGCTCGATGTCGTGCAGGTCGGCCTCGAACAGGGCGTCGCGGGCGAGCGCGAGCTCCGGGTCGGTGACCGCCACCTTGGCGAACGGCTCCGTGTGGGTGACGGTGAGCTTCCGCATCGCCTTGCGGAACGCCTTGTGCTCGGGCTGGGTGCGGCCGGTGAGCGCCACCGGCACCGCCGGGGGGTACATGGTCGGGCGGACCTTCGCGTCGTAGCAGGGCGCCGACATGTCCCCGGAGTGCATCATGGCCGCGGTGAAGCCGCGGACCAGGACCGAGGCGTCCCGGAAGGCCGTCACGGCGGTGTCGCGGTCCTCGTCGGCGAGCGCGGTCAGGGCCCGGGTGACCGCCCGCGCCGCGGCGAGGTTGAGCACGAAGTAGAAGTGGTGGGTGACGACCCACCGGGTCAGCTCGTCGCGGCCGACGCGCAGTGCGGTGACCTCCGCCGGGGCGGCGGGCTCCGGCGCGGGCGTGCCGTCCGCCGGGTCGAGGCCCTTGAGGATCAGGATCATCGCCCGGACCTCGGCGGCCTGGTCGTTCAGATCGAGCCGGGCGCCGCGCAGATCGGCGAGGGTGCGGGCGATGATCAGGGATGTCTCGGAGACGCGGTACGCGTCGTCGACGTCGGCCGTGCGCACGCCGAAGTACTCGTGGTTGGGGACGACCGGCTCCAGGACCGAGGTGTCCATGGGGGCCACCCGGGCCGCCACGGCGAGGTCCTCGGTCCGGGCCACCGCCGTCTCCAGCGCCCGCTCGACGGGATCGCCCGCCCCGGCGGGGTCGAGCAGCCGGGCGTACAGGTCGCCGAGCGCGTCCGTCGCGGCCGCGAGCGCGGCGGCGACCGGTGCGGCGGGACGGGTGCGGCAGTGGACGACGTTGTCCGCGGGCAGGACGACGATCGGGATGTCGGGGCAGGCAGGGGCCATGGCTGTTTCCTCGGGATCCTGTTCGGTGTCGGGGCGGGTCAGGAGACGGGCTCGCGGGCGAGAGCCTTGTTGAGCGGGGTGCCGGGGTCGGTGATCAGGGCCGCGTCCAGGGGGGTCTCCCGGGCGATCAGCCGGCGGCCCTGCACCATGTCCCGGGGCCGGTCGACGGTGAGCAGGGCCCGGAGCCGGCCGCCGCGCAGCCACAGCACCGTCCAGCCGGGGTCGCCGGGCGAGCCCCGCAGGACCGTCCGGTCCTCGGCGGTGTGGTGACCGGCGTACTGCACCGTCCGGCCGAACTGCTCGGACCAGACGTAGGGGACGGGGTCGTAGCGCTCCTCCTGGCCGAGCAGTGCCGCGGCGGCGACGTCGGGCGCGTTCAGGGCGGTGTCCCAGTGCTCGGCGCGCAGCCTGCGGCCGTACCGCCGCGACCACCAGGACGCGCAGTCGCCCGCGGCCACCACCTCGGGCCGCCGCGTGCGCAGCGAGCCGTCCACGACGACCCCGTCCGCGGCGGCGAGCCCCGAGCCGGCCAGCCAGCCGGTGTCCGGCCGGACCCCGATGCCGCAGAGCACGACATCGGCGGAGAGGAACTCCCCGTCGTCCAGGGTGAGTCCGCCGGGGTCCACCGAGACGACCCGTACCCCGCACCGGAGCCGGACCCCGGCGTCGGCGTACCAGCCGGCGGTCAGCGCGCCGAGTTCGGGCCCGAGGGCACCGGCGAGCGGGGCGCCGGCGGCTTCCAGGACCGTCACCCGGCAGCCCGAACCGGCCGCCACGGAGGCCACTTCGGCGCCGATCCATCCGGCGCCCACGATCACCACATGGGCGCCCGCGTGCAGCCCGCCGCGCAGCCGGAGCGCGTCGTCCAGGGTCCGCAGGACGTGCTGCGGGCCCGCACCCGGCAGCCGTACGGGGGTGGCGCCGGTGGCGATCACCAGTCCGTCGAAGGGCAGCGGCCCCGCCGACGTCTCCAGGACGCCGCCGGGCCGGCCGTCGTACGGGCGCAGCGCCACGGCCCGTGTGCCGAGCCGGAGTTCGCACCGCAGCGGCTCCCAGTCGGCGGGCAGGGTGGTGTCGTCGGTCTCGCCCGTGAGGACGGCCTTCGACAGCGGGGGCCGGTCGTACGGCGGCCGGTTCTCCGCTCCGACGAGGGTGAGTGTCCCCTCGTACCCGCGCGCCCGCAGGCGCTCGACCGCGCGCAGGCCCGCGAGCCCGCCGCCGACGACGATCACGTGGTCCACGGCTCGAACCTCTCGTTCTGCAGGGCTCGTTCGGCGGCGGCGACGGACCTCGCCAGCGCCGTCTTCAGGGGGATGCCGAGCTTGTCCGCCGCGGCGGCCACGTCCTCGTACTCCGGCTGGACGTTGACGATCCGCCGGCGGTGCCGGGCGACCTTGATCCGGACCTCGGCGGAGTCCACGGCGACGGTGGTGAACTCCCGCTCCAGTTCGTGCTTGTCCACCTGGTACGCGCGGGTGCCGATGGTCGAGGTCTCGGCCGTGACCGTCTCCCGCACGGCGTCCAGGACGGGTGGCGGGCAGAGCGCGGAGAGGATGTGGGCGGGGCGGCCCTTCTTCATCAGGACGGGCGTGAGCCAGGCGTCGGAGGCTCCCGCCTCCAGCAGCCGGGCCAGCACGTGCGGCCACACGCGCGGGTCGAGGGGGGGGGGGGGTGGGGGGCCCCCCCCCCCCCGGCCTGGTGGAGCAGGTCCATGCGGTTCTCGACGCCGGGCAGTCCGTTGGGGAT
>NZ_JBHYKH010000402.1:0-8426 GCF_042741275.1 Streptomyces sp. NPDC058964 | reverse complement strand
TTAAAACAAGTATCTGGACCTGAGCGGCGCCGAGTGGATGTCCAGCAGCCGAGGCCTGGGGGATGTCCAGATCGCCTTTGTCGAGGGATTCATCGCGATGCGCAACAGCGACCGCCCGGAGAGCCCTTCCCTGATCTTCACACCCGCGGAGTGGGGTGCGTTCGTCTCCGGGGCGAGGGAAGGGGAGTTCGACCTGACCTGAGTCCGGGGGCGCCGGGCAGGAGCCGGCGAGCCGAACCGGTGGGTGTTCCGCCCCGATTTCCGGACACGCGACCTGTAGTGCCCTTCCGGGGCCGATGCCTGAGCGAGGCTGGCTCAGGACACGGGGAGGTCGCATTTCCGGAGGTGAGGAACGATGAGCACTCCGCCGGTCGTCGCCGCGGTCGACGGTTCGGACGACAGCCTGCGCGCCCTGGACTGGGCCCTCGGCGCCGCCCGCAGGCGTTCGGCACCGCTGCGGGTGGTGTACGCGCGGCAGTACGCCCCCTGGTCGCAGCCCGACGTCCTGGTCACCGGACCGCCCGAGCCGCCCGACGATTCCGTCCTCGACCAGGCGCGCGACCATCTGCGGGGGCGTGACGAGGGGCTGACCGTCGAATACTCCGCCCCGGTCGGGGCGCCCGCCGTCGTACTGCCCGAACTCAGTTCCACCGCACAGCTGTTGGTGCTGGGCTCCCGGGGCCGCGGCGGCTTCGCCAGCCTGCTTCTCGGATCCAACAGCCTGGCCGCCGCCCGCGACGCCGTGTGCCCCGTCGTCGTGGTGCCCCGGCCCGGCCGCGACGGGGGTACCTCCCACGCCTTTGGGGCAGTGGGGGAGCACGGCGAGGCGCCGGACGGACCCGGGCCCCGGGTCGTCGTCGGCCTGTACGTCGACGTCCCCGACGAGGCCGCCCTCGCCTTCGCCTTCGCCGAGGCCGCCCTGCTCCGCGCGCGGCTCCAGGTGATCGCCGCCTACCCGTGGCCGGTGACCGGCCTCGCCGCCCCCGGCGAACTGGTCCCGCCGGCCCTCGACCAGAGCGCCATCGAGCGGGAGACGTGGACCCTGGCCGACGGCCTGCTCGCCCCGCACCTCAAGGCGCAGCCGGACGTGCACTCCGAGGTCTGCGCCCTGCCCGGCGACGCGGCCGGCCACCTCGTCGCCGCATCCAGGGACGCCGAGCTGGTCGTAGTGGGCCGCCACCGCCGACGCCTCCTGGCCCCCGCCCGGATGATGGGCTCGGTCACCCAGGCGGTCCTGCTGCACGCGGTGAGCCCGATCGCGGTGGTACCGCCGGTGCCTGCGGAGGACTGAGGCGGCCGGGGCGGCTGTCGGGAGCGCGGCGGGCTCATGTCCGGGCGGTGGTGGCCGGGTCGGCGGCCGCGGGCCCGTGCCGGCGGGCGGGGATGTCCGCATTGTCGGTCCCGTACGGTCCCGGTGGCGGGACACGGCCCGGACGGATTCGAGCAGTAGCCGCCCAGCGGGCTCGCGCGGGCCCGGCGAGGCGTACTCTGAGGTGCCTGACAGCCACGCTGCGCGCCCGCTCCCCGCGCGGGTCCACGACCGTGGCGGGGGGTAGTGATGGAGCATCGGGTCGTTCGGAGCAGGCGGACACTCTTCGAGCGTGAAGGAGAACTCGCCGCCGTCGACGAGGCGTTGGGCGAGCTGACCGGTCTGCGCGCGGACGGCGCCGAGCAGCCCGGAGTCCCGCGCGGCGCGCTGCTCGCCTTCGCGGGCCGCGCCGGAATCGGCAAGACCACCCTCCTCGCCGAGGTCCGCCGCCGCGCCACCGCCCAGGGCTGCACGGTGCTGTCCGCCCGCGGCGGCGACCAGGAGCAGCGCGTCGCCTTCCACGTCGCCCGCCAGCTCCTCCAGCCGCAGCTCGCGGGCGTGCCGGAGAGCGAACTGCGGTCCTCGCTCGGCAGTTGGTACGACATCGTCGGCCCCGCTCTCGGCCTGTGCGCCCCCACCGAGGGCGCCCCACCCGACCAGCAGGGCCTGCGCGACGGCCTCGACTGGGTCCTCACCCACCTCGCCGTACGCCGCGCCCCGATGGTCCTCGTCCTCGACGACGCCCACTGGGCCGACCCCGAATCCCTGCACTGGCTGGCCGCGTTCGCGCCCCGCGCCGAGGAACTCCCGCTGCTGGTCGTCGTCGCCTACCGGCCCGACGAACTCCCCGACCACGCCGAGTCCCTGCGCGGACTGCCCGGACGCGCGGGCGGACGCCCGCTCGGCCTGGAACCGCTCAGCGCCGCCGCCGTAACCCGCCTGGTGCGCGAGGCCCTCGGCACGCACGCCGACGACGCGTTCTGCCGCGAGTGCTGGGCCGTCACCGCGGGCAACCCCTTCGAGACCGTCGAGCTGATCGCCAAGGTGCGCGACCGCGGACTCACCCCGACGGAGGCCGGGGCGCACCTGCTGCGCGACCTCGCCGCCGCGGTCAAGGGCAGCGGGCTGATCGCCCGGCTCGAACGCCTCGGCGCCTCCACCGTCCGCTTCGCCTGGGCCTGCGCCGTCCTCGGCACCGAGATCCACCCCGGGCTCGCCGCCGCCGTCGCCGGACTCGGCCCCGAGGAGGCCGCCGACGCCGCCGACGCACTGCGCGGCGCGCGCATCCTGACCGGCACCGTGACGACCGCGGGCACCCTGGAGTTCGTCCACCCGCTGATCGCCACCGCCGTCTACCGGGCCATCCCGCCCGGCGTCCGCGTCGCCCTGCACGGACAGGCCGCCTGGTGCCTGCTCGACGACGGGCAGGGGCCCTCCGCCGCCGCCCGCCACCTCCTGGAGACCCATCCCGACGGCGACAGCTGGGTCGTGCAGCAACTGCGCGCCGCCGCCGGCGAGACCCTCAGGGCCGGCGCCCCCGACGCCGCGCGCACCTACCTCGCCCGCGCGCTGCGCGAACCCCCGTCGCCCGGCGACCGCGCCGCCGTCCTGTACGAACTGGGCAGCGCCTCCCTCCTCACCGAGCCGGCGACCACCGTCAACCACCTGCGCGCCGCCCTCGACGAGCCCATCACCGCACCCGAACTGCGGCACAACATCGTCTACCGCCTCTCCCAGGTCCTCGCCCACAGCGACCGCCTCGCCGAGGCCTCCGACACCCTCGCCCGTGAGATCCGCGTGACCGGCGACGCACGCGTCAGGCTGCGCATGGTGGCCGAGCAGTTCATGTGGGACGCCTTCCGCGCGGACGAACCCGACCACCCCTCACGCTCCCGCCGCCTCGCCCGGCTCGCCGACCGCCTCAAGGGCCGCGACCTCACCGAGCGCTACATCATCGGGCTGCGCACCTGGGACGCCGTCCTGCGCGGCGAACCCGCCCCGATCGCGCTCCAGCACGCCGAACGCGCCCTCACCGGAGGCCTCCGCTGGGCGGAGCCCGATCGCGGCTTCGAGGTGCCCGTGCTGGTGTCGCTCGCCTTCATGTACGCCGACCGCCCCGGACGCACGGAGGAACTCTTCGCCGCCGGCATCGCCGACTACGAGAAGCAGGGCTGGCGCGGCGCCCACCTCTCCTTCGCCTACACGCTCCTCGCCTACGTCCGCTACCGGCGCGGTCGGCTCGCCGAGGCCGAGGACTTCGTGCGCGCGGGCCTGCGGCTGGCCGAACGGGTCGGGCCCGGCACCCCCGCCCACTGGTACGCCGTGGGCATCCTCATCGAGGTCCTGCTGGCCCGGGGCCGCGTCGAGGAGGCGGCACAGACCGCCGACGACTTCTGCTTCGGCGAGCCCTACCCGGCGGCCGTCGTCTTCCCCGACGCCCAGACCGTGCACGGCGAACTGCTCCTCGCCCGCGGTCTCCACAAGGAGGCGTTGGCCGAGCTCTCCGCCGCCGGGCGCCGCCTCGACCCCCGGGGCATCCGCAACCCGGCCTGGTGCCCCTGGCAGCTCCACCTGGCCCGCGCCGAGGCCCACGACACCCCCGAACGGGCCCTCGAGACCGCCCTCGAAGCCGTCGGCCGCGCCCGGCAGTTCGGCGCTCCGTCCGCCGTCGGACAGGCCCTGCGCACGGCCGCGGAGGTGTCCTCGGGCTCAGCCCGCGTCAAGTACCTGGAGGAGGCCGTCGTCCACCTGGACCGCTCCCCGGCCGCCTACGAGCTCGCCTGCGCACTGGTAGCCCTGGGCACCGAACTGCGCCGTACCGGCCGCCCCGGGGAGGCCGCCGAGCACCTCTACCGGGGCCTCGACACGGCGGTCCAGTGCGGCGCCGACGGACTGGTGGAGACGGCCCGGAGCGAACTGGCCGCGGCCGGCCTGCGCCCCCGCCGCCTCCACAGCACCGAGACCGACACGCTCACCAGCCGCGAGCGCACCGCCGCGGGCCTCGCCGTCCGCGGCCGCACCGAGGCGGAGATCGCAGCGGAGCTCCACACCGACGAGCCGACCGTCGTGCGCCTGCTGTCGGCGGTCTACCGGAAGGTGGGGACCGACCACTCGGGGCTCGGGGCGGCCCTGGGGGAGGGCACCGCTACCCGTTGAGACGGCTCCCACACGTCACCGATCGCGTTCGTGCACGTACCATGGCCGCATGTCGTTCCTCCGCCGCCGCAGCGCCACTCCCGCCGGCCCCGACTTCGACGTTCTGGCCATGGATCCGGGCGACTGGCCCGGCAATCTGGGCGCGGGTCTGCTGCCCGCCCCCGACGGCAGCTGTCAGGGCGTCTTCCTGCGCTACGACCTGTTCGGCGGCCGCGGCCCCGCCATGATCATCGGCAATCTGCCCCAGGGCTCCCCGGCCCGCGAGGTCGCCGGGGGAGAAGTCCCCTTCGAGGTGGCGCAGCTGCTGCTCGCGCTGGAGAACGACGAGGAGGTGACCGTCACCGACACGGAGGACATGCCGGTCCTCCAGGGCGACAACCTCCTGATCGTGCGGCGCCTGAAGCTCTCCGAGAGCCGGATCGCCTGCGTCCAGTTCGACCGGAGCGACGGCGTCCTGGTCACCATCGCCGCCTGGGACCGGCCCATCACGGACGACCTGTACGCCCTGCTGAAGCCGCTCCCGGCGGAGCTTTTCCAGCAGGGCTGACGCGGCGCGGCTAACGGGCGGCCGACGGCTCCACGCGGACGTCCGCCGCACGGACGAACGCCACCCGGTGGCCGTACTGGATCTCGTAGTACAGGTCCTGCCCGGCCACGACCTTGTGCGAGTCGGTGGTGAAGGTGACCGCGTAGTAGTACTCGCCCGGCACCTCGTCACCGACCACGTACCTCTGGTCCGCCGTGACGGTGTACGGCAGCGGGACCACCGACTGGGCGGGCACTCCGGCCGGGTAGGCGGCCTTCTCCGGGTACGCGCGCCCGTACACGGGGATGCTGCTCAGGCCGTCCTTGGGCGTGATCACGAGACCTGACGCGTTCACCGCCGTGGGCCGGTCCTTCGGGTTCCTGAACCAGGCCTTCTGCCCCAGGTACCAGATGGCCGTCCAGTCGCCCCAGTGGTCGGCGACCGCGTACTGCTGGCCGGTGGAGACCCGCGAGGACAGGTCGTTCACCCCGGTGGTCGGGGTCGTGCCCAGACCGATGTCCTTGATCAGGGCGGAGTTCTCGTCGTGGTCCGAGTACAGCCGCACCTCACTGGAACCGTGCGACACACAGGCCTCGCCCTGGGTGGTGCAGCCCGTGTACACCGGCCGGTTCGAGGCGTAGTCCGGCCGGATCGTCACCAGCCCGCCCTTCTTGCCCGCGGTGCGCTTGAAGGGGTGGTCCAGCAGCTCGAAGTAGTGCCGCCAGTCCCAGTACGGCCCCGGGTCGGTGTGCATGCCGGGGACGGTCGAGGTGGTCGGTCCCGGCACGTTGTCGTGGCCGAGGATGTGCTGCCGGTCCAGCGGGACGCCGTACTTCTTCGCGAGGTACTTCACCAGGCGCGCCGACGACCGGTACATCGCCTCCGTGTACCAGGCGTCCGGCGAGGCCAGGAAGCCCTCGTGCTCGATGCCGACCGACTTGGCGTTGATGTACCAGTTGCCTGCGTGCCACGCCACGTCCTTCGCCTTGACGTGCTGGGCGATCAGACCGTCCGTGGAGCGGATGGTGTAGTTCCACGACACATAGGTGGGGTCCTGCACCAGGTTCAGGACGCCGTCCCAGGTGCCCTCGGTGTCATGGACGACGATGTACTTGATGCTCTGCGACGCGGGCCGGTCGCCGAGGTCGTGGTTGCCGTAGTCGTTGTCCCCGAACTCCGCGTACGGAGCCGGGATCCACTCGCAGGACACCTTCTCGGGGCACTCGGTGTCGTCGGCGGACACCGTGCGCAGCCCCGTGAGCCGCAGCTGCGCGGTGTTCGCGCTCAGGTGCGGCCGGGCGGTCAGCGTGACCCGCTGTCCCTGGTCCGTGGTGCGCTCCTCGCCGGTGCGGAGCACGTCGTACACGTCGTTCGCGTACGCCGCGGCGGTCGCACTGTCGTCCGCGCCGGAGAAGCGGGCCACCGCGCCGTACCACTCGGCCGGGTCGGAGCTGAGCGGCTCGCCCAGGTCCTTCTGGGCGGCGGCGAGCAGCGCGGCACCGCCCGCCACGTTGGCCACCGGGTCGGTGCGCAGTTCGCCGGCCGGGATACCGGTCAGCTCGGCGGCCCTGGGCAGTGTCCTGAGTCGGGCCGGGAGTGCCGACTGCCGCGGCACCTGGACGTCGGGGTGCAGCGCCGCGCGGGCGCCGTCCCCACGGGCGTCCTCGGTGCCCTCGGCCAGGTGCTCGCCGGCCGCGAGCGCGGTGCGCGCGTCGGTGAGGTGCATCGGGCCGTAGCCGCCGGTCACACTGGGCGCCCCGGCGTGGGTGTCCCATCGGGACTGGAGGTAGGAGACGGCCAGCAGGACGCTCTGCGGCACGTGGTACTCGGCGGCCGCGGCGGCGAAGGCGCGCTGCAGCTCGCCGCCGGTGGACCCGGCGGTGCTCTGGGCGGGGGCCGCGCCCAGCAGCGGGAGCAGCAGGGCCGCGGAGGCCAGCGTGCCGGCCGTTCTCCGGGTGCGTCTGCTGCCGGGCTTCGAGGTGGGGTCGGTGGCGGATCCTCGCAATGCGGCCTCCTGTGACGGGCGGGCGTGGCGGGGCGTACGGCGCCGAGCTTGGTCAGTGGTACCGGCTTGCCGACGATCCGTCAATGATGCTCGGAAGAAGGCGACTTCCCATGTCAAGCAGGGGTTCGGCGAGTTTCGTGGCGGAGGCTCGCGGGCCTGCGGGGCGTCAGTGGATTACACCACTGGGCACCTGCGGGCCGATCCCCGCGCACGAAGGTCCGCGGTACGCCGCTGCCCTGGGCGCACCGCGGACCTTCGTCCCCGTCAGCGAGTGCCGACCGCCGCCCGCACCGCCCTGCGGGCCAGCTGGCAGTCGTCGTGCAGCCGCCTCAGCAACAGCCGCTGTTCCTCGCCGGTCGGCGCAGCGCCCGGGTGGGCCACACCCGCTGCCGCCGGGGCCGCGTCGTGCATCGAGCGCTGCACGGCTGTCTCGTAGGTACGGATCTCGCGGGTGAGCACCAGCATCAGGTTCACCAGGAAGGCGTCCCGCGACGCGGGCCCCGCCGACTGGGCGATCTGACTGATCTGGCGCCGGGCCACCGGAGCGTCGCCCAGGACCGACCACAGCGTCGCCAGGTCGTACCCCGGCAGGTACCAGCCCGCGTGCTCCCAGTCCACCAGCACTGGACCGGCCGGTGAGAGCAGGATGTTCGAGAGCAGTGCGTCGCCGTGGCAGAACTGGCCCATTCCCTGGCGGCCCGCCGCGTGCGCGATGCCGTGCAGCAGCTTCTGCAGGTCACCCATGTCCCGGTCGGTGAGCAGACCCAGCTCGTGGTACCGGGAGATCCGGGCCGCGTAGTCCAGGGGCGCGTCGAACGTGCCCGCCGGCGGACGCCAGGTGTTCAGCCGGCAGATCGCCCCGAGCGCCGCCCGGATGTCGGCGCGTGGCGGCGCCTCCGCCGGATGCCGCTGGAACGCCGCCACCCGGCCGGGCATGCGCTCGATCACCAGGGTGCAGTTGTCCGGGTCGGCCGCGATCAGTCTCGGCGCCCGGACCGGCGGGCGGTGCCGGACGAATGAACGGTATGCCGCTATCTCGTGCCGGTACCGCTCGGCCCACGCGGGCGAGTGGTCCAGCAGACACTTGGCGACGGCCGTGCTGCGCCCCGTCGTTCCGACGAGGAGCACGGACCGCCCGCTGCGGCGCAGTACCTGGACCGGAGCGAACTCCGGGCAGATGCGGTGCACCGAGGCGATCGCGGTGCGCAGCTGGGCGCCCTGGGGGCCGGACAAGTCGAGTCTCCCGCTGAGCGGTTGGGTGCCGAGCCCCGCGGGGCGCCGCGGCGCGCGCGCGCCCCGCCCGCGGGGCGCCCCGCCGCGGCGGCCGGGGCCCGCCGGCACCTGCGGGCCGCGGATCTCCACCTCGCCGTCGGACCACACCGGCACGGGCTCCCGGGTGACGGGGTCGACGACACGGCACTCGGTACCCG
>NZ_JBHYKH010000401.1:0-8430 GCF_042741275.1 Streptomyces sp. NPDC058964 | reverse complement strand
GGTTGTTTTTGTGGTGGCCCCTGTTTTCCAGCTAAGGGGGGGGGCGCTAGCGTGGTTGGGTTAACCCACCCGCCCGCGGGGGGCTCGGGGGGGGCCGTTCGGTCTTCCTCTTTCCGTCGGTCAGACGGTCTCGGGGAGTTCCTCGAGGCCCTCGGAGACCAGCTTCGCGAGACGGTCCAGGGCGGCATCCGCGCCCTCGGCGTCGGAGGCGAGAACGATCTCCTCGCCGCCCTGGGCGCCCAGGCCCAGAACGGCGAGCATGGAGGCCGCGTTGACGGGGTTGCCGTCAGCCTTGGCGATCGTCACGGGGATGCCGGAGGCCGTGGCGGCCCGGACGAAGATGGAGGCGGGGCGGGCGTGGAGGCCCTCGGCCCAGCCGACGTTGACGCGGCGCTCAGCCATGTGATGCTGCCCTTCACTGTTCAGGGTTGTCTAGACCAGTTTCCCACATCATGAAGCATGTTCGGAGCGGGGCTGCGTCCCGCTCCGGAGGTGACGTCGAACCTCGGCCTCGATCCGACTTGCGTCCTCCACAGACTGCCCCGCGCCGTTGTCCGACGCGAGCCGTACTCTGGGGCCCATGCAGACCTCGGCGGGCCGGCAGGACCGGCACGAGTACCCCGCCCACTGGGAGGCGGACGTGGTGCTGCGCGACGGGGGCACCGCGCGCATCCGGCCCATCACCGTTGATGACGCCGACCGCCTGGTCAGCTTCTACGAGCAGGTCTCGGACGAGTCGAAGTACTACCGCTTCTTCGCGCCGTACCCGCGACTGTCCGCCAAGGACGTCCACCGCTTCACCCACCACGACTTCGTGGACAGGGTGGGGCTTGCCGCCACCATCGGCGGCGAGTTCATCGCAACCGTACGATATGACCGTATTGGCGCCGGCGGAACGCCCGCCTCCGCTCCCGCCGACGAGGCCGAGGTCGCCTTCCTGGTGCAGGACGCGCACCAGGGCCGTGGGGTCGCCTCCGCCCTCCTCGAACACATCGCGGCCGTCGCGCGCGAGCGCGGCATCCGTCGTTTCGCCGCCGAGGTGTTGCCCGCCAACACCAAGATGATCAAGGTGTTCACGGACGCCGGATACACCCAGAAGCGCAGCTTCGAGGACGGCGTCGTACGCCTGGAGTTCGACCTCGAACCCACCGACCGCTCGCTCGCCGTGCAGCGCGCGCGGGAGCAGCGTGCGGAGGCGCGGTCCGTGCGAAGGCTCCTCGCGCCCGGCTCCGTCGCGGTCGTCGGCGTAGGCCGCGCGCCCGGCGGGGTGGGCCGCGGCGTCCTCGGCAACATCCGCGACGCGGGGTTCACCGGCCGCCTGCACGCCGTGAACCAGGCCTTCCCGGAGGACCTGAAGGAGGTCGACGGCGTACCCGCCCACCGTTCGGTGCGGGACATCGACGGCCCGGTCGACCTCGCGGTCGTCGCCGTACCGGCCGAGCGAGTCCCCGAAGTGGTCACCGAGTGCGGGGAACACGGCGTGCAGGGACTCGTCGTGCTCTCCGCCGGATACGCCGAGAGCGGCCCCGAGGGCCGTGAGCGGCAGCGCGAACTCGTAGGGCACGCGCGCACGTACGGCATGCGGATCATCGGGCCGAACGCCTTCGGGATCATCAACACGTCCGAGGAGGTACGGCTCAACGCGTCCCTGGCACCGGAAATGCCCCGCCCGGGGCGGATCGGGCTCTTCGCCCAGTCCGGTGCCATCGGCATCGCGCTGCTGTCCCGGCTGCACCGGCGCGGGGGAGGGGTCACCGGGGTCACCGGCGTCTCCACCTTCGTGTCGTCCGGCAACCGGGCGGACGTCTCCGGCAACGACGTCATCCAGTACTGGTACGACGACCCCGACACCGACGTCGTCCTCATGTACCTGGAGTCCATCGGCAACCCGCGCAAGTTCACCCGCCTCGCCCGGCGGACGGCGGCGGCGAAACCCCTGGTCGTGGTCCAGGGGGCGGGATCCGCTCCGCAGGGGCACGCGGTACGGGCCACCCGCCTGCCGCACGCGACCGTCTCCGCGCTGCTCCGGCAGGCGGGCGTGATCCGGGTCGACACGATCACCGAGCTGGTGGACGCCGGGCTGCTGCTTGCCCGGCAGCCGCTGCCCGCCGGGCCACGGGTGGCGATCCTGGGGAACTCCGAGTCCCTGGGCCTGCTGACGTACGACGCCTGCCTGTCCGAGGGGCTGCGGCCGTCCCGTCCGCTGGACCTGACCACCGGAGCCACCGCGGAGGACTTCCGGCGGGCGCTGGCACGGGCGCTGGCCGACGACTGGAGCGATGCGGTGGTCGTGACGGCGATACCGGCCATCGGCGAGGGCTCGCCCGCAGACGCGGAGCTGGCCGAGGCGCTGCGGTCCGCTGCCGCCGCCGCTTCCGCGAAGCCGGTGCTCGTCGTGCACGTGGAGCTCGGCGGGCTCGCCGAGGCGCTGTCGGCCGCGGCCAGCACCGCGCCGTCCCGCCCCGCGGGGCGGCCGTCCGCCGGGGGAGCGCCACAGGCGTCGCCCGGGGAGGCTCCGGCCCTGCCGGACGCACCCCGCGGCCGCTCCCGCCTCATCCCCGCCTACCCGGCCGCCGAGCGGGCCGTCCGGGCCCTCGGGGAGGCGGTGAAGTACGCGCAGTGGCGCCGCGAGGCCGCCGACCCGGGCAGGGTGCCCGAGTACGAGGACATCGACGAGAAGGGCGCCGCCGAGCTGATCGGCGGGCTGCTCGCGCGCGGCCAGGGGCTCACCCTCGGGACCGAGGAGACCTGCGAACTGCTCGGGAAGTACGGCATCGACGTCCGCCGCGCGCTGCCCGCCGGCACCGCCGACGCCGCCGCGGAAGCCGCCCACGCCCTCGGCTATCCGGTCGCCCTCAAGGCCACCGCCCCCCATCTGCGGCACCGCGCCGACCTCGGCGGGGTACGCCTGGACCTGGCGGACGAAGAGCAACTGCGCCGGGCGTACGCCGAGTTGACCGAGCTGTTCGGGCAGCCGGAACAGCTGCGGCCGGTGGTGCAGTCGATGGCGCCCCGGGGTGTCGACACCGTCGTACGGGCCGTGATCGACCCGGCGGCCGGGGCCGTGCTGTCCTTCGGGCTGGCGGGAGCCGCCTCGCAGCTGCTCGACGACATGGCGCACCGGCTGGTCCCGGTCACGGACCGGGAGGCGACCTCGCTGGTGCGGTCCATCCGGACCGCTCCGCTGCTGTTCGGCTGGCGCGGCTCCACGCCCGTCGACACACCCGCGCTGGAGGAGCTGCTGCTGCGCGTCTCCCGGCTCGTCGACGACCACCCCGAGGTCGTCGCCGTGACGCTGGAGCCGGTCGTCGTCGCGCCCCACGGCGTGAGCGTCCTCGGCGCCACCCTGCGGCTGGCGCCGCCGCCGGCCCGTGACGACCTCGGCCCGCGCACCCTGCCGGTCTACTGAACGGGGGAGGGGGAGCGCATGGAGATCGCCGGACGCGAGCTGCCCGACGGCAGCCGGTGGGACCGGGAAGTGATCGTCTGGGACGCCGGACAGCTCCGACTGGCGGCCGGGTACGACCACACCCACCACCACGGCCCGGAGCTGGTCTTCGCCGGCCCGTCCTTCGTGTCCTGCCCGCTCACCTTCCAGGACCCCGTCTTCCGCCCGCCCACGGCCGATGAGACGGCGCGTCTCGCGCGGACGCTCATCGAAGAACCGCCCCTCGTGGTCGGGTTCGAAGCGGATGCCGGCGGCACCGCGCCCGTCTCGTGTCTGGTCGCCGCGGAACGGCTGGACATCCTGCCCGGGCTCGTCCCACGGCACCCGCGCGCGGGTGCGGAGACCGCCCCGGCCGCCCCCGACTGGCCCGGACCCCCCTTGCCCACGGATTAGGATGGACGCCATGGCCAAGACCAGTACGACGACCCAGGGGCTGCGCGCGGCGATCGAGCGCAGCGGCTACTACCCGGCCCTCGTGGCCGAGGCGGTGGAGGCCGCTTTGGGCGGCGAGCCCATCCGGTCGTACCTGGTCCACCAGGAGACGACGTTCGACCAGAACGAGGTGCGGCGGCACGTGACCGTGCTCGTCCTCACCGGCAACCGCTTCATCGTCAGCCACACCGACGAGCAGGCCGCCGACAACACCTCCCCGACGCCGTACGCGACGACGTCCACGGAGTCCGTGAAGCTCGGCCGGATCTCCTCCGTCGTGGTCAGCCGTGTGGTCGCCAACCCCGAGCAGTACACGCCCGGCACCCTGCCCCGCGAAGTCGTGCTGACCATCGGCTGGGGCGCCGTCTCCCGCATCGACCTGGAGCCCGCCGCCTGTGGCGACCCCAACTGCGAGGCCGACCACGGCTACACGGGCAACTCGACGGCGGACGACCTGAGCCTGCGCGTGAGCGAGGCCGGGGACGGCCCGGAGACGGTGCGCCAGGCGCTCGTCTTCGCGCAGGCCGTCTCCGAGGCGACAGCGGACGTCACACGCTGATGGCGTACCCCGCCGCCTGGGACCACCCGGAACCGCTCGCCCTCGACACCGCGCCGCTCCCCGAGTACGGCAGCGGTTCCCTCGCCGACCTCCTGCCCACCCTGGCCGCTGGTATGGCCGTACCGGGCATGACCGCCGGCATCCAGGAACTGACCGCCGCCGACCGGAACTGCGTCTTCCTGATCGATGGCCTGGGCTGGGAGCAGCTGAAGGCGCACCCGGACGAGGCGCCCTTCATGACCTCGCTGCTCGCCAGTTCCCGGGGGGGCACGGGACGCCCGATCACGGCCGGCTACCCGGCCACCACCGCGACCTCCCTCGCCTCCGTCGGCACCGGTCTCCCGCCGGGCGCCCACGGCCTGCCCGGCTACTCGGCCAGGAACCCGGCGACCGGCGAGCTGATGAACCAGCTCCGCTGGCACCCGTGGACCTCCCCGCGCGCGTGGCAGCCGTACCCCACCGTCTTCCAGCTGGCCCACGAGGCGGGTGTGCACGCCGCCCAGGTGTCGTCCCCCGCCTTCGAGAACACCCCGCTGACCAAGGTCGCGCTCAGCGGCGGAACGTTCCACGGCAGGCTGACCGGCGAGGACCGCATGGACATCGCCGCCGAGCAACTGGCCGCCGCCGACCGCGCTCTCGTGTACACGTACTACGCCGAGCTGGACGGCGCCGGTCACCGCTACGGCGTCGCCTCAGACACCTGGCGCGGGCAGCTCATGAACGTCGACCGGCTCGTCCAGCGCCTGGCGGAGCAGCTGCCGCCGCGCACGGCCCTGTACGTCACCGCCGACCACGGCATGGTCGACGTCCCCTTCGACGAGCAGCACCGCTTCGACTTCGACGAGGACTGGGAGCTGCGCGCCGGCGTCGCGCTGCTGGGCGGCGAGGGCCGCGCCCGCCACGTCTACGCGCTGCCGGGCGCCGAGAACGACGTCCTGACCTGCTGGCGCGAGGTGCTCGGTGAGCAGTTCTGGGTGGCCTCGCGGGACGAGGCGATCGCGGCGGGGTGGTTCGGACCCAAGGTCGACGACCGCGTGCACGCGCGGATCGGTGACGTGGTCGCGGCCGCGCACGACGACGTCCTGATCATCGCCACCGAGCGGGAGCCGAAGGAGTCGGCGCTGGTCGGCAACCACGGTTCGATGACCCCTGCGGAGCAGCTGGTCCCGCTGCTCGAAGTACGCTCCTGAAGAACCGCCCCCGTTACCCGACCCGCCTCGCCGAAAGGTGCTCAACCCCCCATGCCCGAGCTGGTGTTCTTCTCCGGAACGATGGACTGCGGGAAGTCGACACTGGCTCTCCAGATCGAGCACAACCGCTCGGCCCGCGGCCTCGTCGGCATGATCTTCACCCGTGACGACCGCGCCGGGGAGGGCAAGCTGTCCTCCCGCCTCGGCCTGGTCACCGACGCGGTGGAGGTGGAGGACGGCCAGGACCTGTACGCGTACATCGTCGAGCACCTCTCCCAGGGTGGCCGCGCGGACTACGTGATCGCCGACGAGGCGCAGTTCCTGGCCCCGGTGCAGATCGACCAGCTCGCCCGCGTCGTCGACGACCTGGGCGCCGACGTCTACGCGTTCGGCATCACGACCGACTTCCGCTCCAAGCTGTTCCCCGGCTCCCAGCGGCTGGTGGAGCTCGCCGACCGGGTCGAGGTCCTCCAGGTCGAGGCCCTGTGCTGGTGCGGCGCCCGCGCCACCCACAACGCGCGCACGATCGGCGGCGAAATGGTCGTCGAGGGTGCCCAGGTGGTCGTGGGCGACGTCAACCAGTCAGCGGACGAGGTCGGTTACGAGGTGCTGTGCCGTCGGCACCACCGGCGCCGTATGACGGCCGCGACGGCGCGTGCGGCGGCGCTGTCCCCGGACGTCCTGCCGGTCCCGACGGACTGAGGCCCGGGGGCGGACGCCGCCGCTGGGCGTGACGTTTCGGCAGACCCGGGCTCGGCGCAGGTTGTGGCCCGCTCAGCGCGGGCTCCGGACCACGGAGAAGACCGCCCCCTCCGGGTCGGCCACCGTGGCCACCCGGCCGTGCTCGCTGTCGCGGGCCGGCTTCAGGACCTGGCCGCCCAGCTCGGTGACCCGTTGCAGCGTTTCATCGGTGTCGGCGACCTGGAAGTACGTCACCCAGTGCGGCCCCCGGTCGCGCGGCAGTGCGTGGCCCACGCCGTGGATGCCGGCGACCGGCCGGCCGGCCACGCGCAGGGTCACGTAGTCGAAGTCGGCGGACACCACCGGCTCCTCCTCGTAGCCGAACACCGTCTTGTAGAACTTGGCGACACCGCCCGTCTCGAAGGTGAGCAGCTCGTTCCAGGAGGGTGTGCCGGGCACGCCGGAGACGGCCATGCCGTGGTGCTCCGCCGCCTGCCAGATGCCGAACACCGCGCCCGAGGGGTCGGACGCGATCACGAGCCGTCCGGCCTCGGCCATGTCCAGCGGGCCCACACCCACGGTGCCGCCGCACAGCCGCACCGTCTCGGCCATGTGGTCCACGTCGTCCGAGGAGAGGTAGGGCGTCCAGGCGATCGGCAGATGACGGTCCGGCGGCAGCTGGCCGATGCCCGCCACCTCCTGGCCGTCGAGGAGCGCCCGTACGTAGGGGCCGAGCTGCTGGGGACCGGGCTCGAACTCCCAGCCGAACAGCGCCCCGTAGAACGCCTCGGTCGCGGCCGGCTCGTGCGCCATCAGGGTCACCCAGCAAGGTGTGCCGGGCTCGCGCCGAGTGCGCGTGCCGTTCGGGCCGGCCGGCCCCCGTGCATCGGTCATCGTCACTCTCTCCCCGGCCCCTCGCGGTGGCCGTGTCGCTTCCGCTCTCCGGATCGGTGTCCGCAGCAGCGCGTACTCACCGTGCCGATGGTCGCACCCTCCGTGACACCACGCGGCGCGGCGCCACCGCGGTGTGATGTCGTCGCGAGGATGCCCGCCCCGTGTCTTCTCCCCTGTGTCCAGGTGGTTGCCGCCGGGTGTCCATCGGCTGCACAGCATGTGCCCGATCCCGTACGCCTCGTGATCGAGCCTGTCCGGCGGAGCAGATTAGTCGGACCTGGACGATGCGGCCACCCCTGGCGTATGGATGGAGGCCATGAAAGCCATCATCACCGCAATGCGACTCGCGCACGACTTGACCGGGGACAACCCGCCGTTGCTCCTCGACGTCCGCTGGCAGCTCAGCCTGGCCAAGGCGGCCGGAGCGCCGGCCTTCGACGGGCGGGCCGAGTACCGGGCCGGGCACATTCCCGGCGCGGTCTTCGTCGACCTGGACAGTGAACTGGCCTCGGCCCCGGGGCGGAACGGCCGGCATCCGCTGCCGGACCTGGCCGACTTCGGCGCCGCGATGCGCCGGGCCGGTGTGTCCTGCGGCCGGCCGGTCGTCGTGTACGACGGCGGGCAGGGCTGGGCGGCGGCCCGCGCCTGGTGGATGCTGCGCTGGACGGGTCACCCGGATGTGCGGGTCCTGGACGGCGGGCTGCCGTCCTGGGAGGGGGAGTTGACCACGGAGGTGCCCTCGCCCGTGGAGGGCGACTTCGCGCCGGTGCCGGGGGCCGGGCTCCTGGACGCGGACGCGGCCGCCGCGCTGGCGCGTGCCGGCGTGCTGTTCGACGCGCGGGCGGGGGAGCGGTACCGGGGTGACGTGGAGCCGATCGACCGGGTCGGCGGACACATTCCGGGAGCGGTGTCCGCGCCGACGACCGAGAACGTGGGGCCGGACGGGCGGTTCCTGCCCGCGGAGGAGCTGAGGCTGCGCTTCAAGTCCCTCGGAGCGTCCGAGGACACCGAGGTCGGCGTGTACTGCGGCTCGGGCGTCTCGGGGGCCCACGAGGTCCTGGCGCTCGCGGTCGCCGGCATTCCGGCGGCGCTGTACGTGGGTTCCTGGTCGGAGTGGTCCTCCGATCCGTCGCGGCCGGTTGCGGTGGGCCCCGACCCCCAGTAGCGCCGACCGGAATGGGGGGCCGCGCCGCCCCCCGGGGGGGCGCCACCGGGCGGGGGGGGAG
>NZ_JBHYKH010000400.1:6035-8476 GCF_042741275.1 Streptomyces sp. NPDC058964 | reverse complement strand
CCTGCGGACCGCGCCCTGGCAGGTCGACGGCCTGGAGATCAACCTGCCCGGCGGCTGGCGCGACGCGCCCGGGCCGCGCGCTGCCGCCGAGGCACGCTTCACCGCCGTACGGAGGGCCGGCTACGAGCTCCTGGTGGAGCGCTTCCTGTACCGGTGGACACCGCGGTGCGGGCTTCCCGAGCGGCCTGGCCGTCTCGTCTTCGGCGCCGAGCCGGACGACACGGTGTTCTTCGACGTCCTGCGGCGCATCCACTCCGTGACGCTCGACGCCCACGCCCGCCGGGCCGTCGAGGAAGGGGGAGTGGAGCGGGCCGCCCAGGAGGAGCTCGACTTCTTCCGCTGGTGCCCCTCACCGCGGGAGTGGTGGCAGACCGCCCGTACGCAGGACGGCGAACTCGCCGGCATCCACGTTCCGGCGCACAATCCGTCCGGGCCGTGCGTGGGTTTCATCGGCGTCCTGCCCGAACAACGCGGTCACGGCTACGCCTACGACCTCCTCGCGGAGTGCACCCACTTCCTGGTGGAGCGAGGAGCCGAGTTCATCGCGGGCGCCACCGACCAGGGCAACTTCCCCATGGCCGCGCATTTCACCAGGGCCGGGTATCCCGTCGTCCGGGAACTCGCCACCTTCCGGGCCGGGCCCGATGACGGCGCCGGGTGACATGCCGGCCGTGCGGTGGTCGACAGCGGGCGGTGGAGGCGGGATGACGTTCGGCGGCGCGGTGTGGCAGGTCCACAGCGGAGAGGAGGTCGTCGGCGAGATCCGGATCGACGACATGGACTTCCCCTGGCTGTCCGGCAACTTCACGCCGGGTCCCGCCTTCCGTTCCGTCCAGGATCTCTTCGCCCGAGAGCTCGCCCTGCTGGAGCGGGACGACGACTGGGAGGAGTGGGAGGGGGCCTACGCCGATATACGGCGACGCGTGTCGCTGACCTCGCCGGACGGCCCCGTCCCCGAGTTCCTGCTGCACATCGAGGGGGACCGGGCCTGGTTCCGGTGGAGCGACGAACCGTTCGACGAGGACTGAGAAGGAGGACTGAGAAGGACGAGGACTGAGAAGGAGGACTGAGAAGGAGGACTGAGTAGAGGGAGCAGGGGGAGTAAGAGGGAGGAGGCGGACCGCGCGGCCCTAGTCGGCCCCGCCGTTCAGCCGGGCCTCGGCCGCCGCGAGGATCTCGGTCACCCGCAGACCGAAGGACGCGTCGCAGGAGTGCCGACGGCCCGTGCGGGCTGCGGAGAGGAGGGCGTCGGCGGCTCGGGCGAGCGCGGGCACCGCTCCCTCGTTGCTGGGCGGAAGCAGTGTCACCCCCGCGTCGCCCCGGAGCTCGACCGCTGCCCCGGCCGCTGCCGGCGGCGCGGTGAGACTCAGGGTCAGCGTGCTCGACGTGTCGGTGACATGGTCGAGGACGAGATGGACGGTGTCCCCGGGCCCATGGGCCGCCGCCGTCACCGCCCGGACGTCGCCGAGCACCGGGAGGAGCACGGACAGGGCGTGCGGGCCCACGTCCCACAGGGCTCCCTTCGCCCTGCGCCACGGAGAGGCCGCGAACGGGCTGTCGCTGGTGAACACGGCACCGAGCCACTCGGCCCGCGCCGTGAACCAGCCCGCGACGGCCGCCTGTTCCTCGATCCAGGCCTGCGGCTCCTTCTGGAACCGTGTGGTGAAGAACACGACGGAGGCGACACCGGCCCGCTCGGTCGCCTCGACCACCGCCCGGCCGTCGGCGACGCTCAGCGCGAGGGGTTTGTCCAGCAGCAGATGGCAGCGGGCACGGGCCGCGCGCACCGCCAGGTCCGCCTGCACGGTCGGCGGCAGCGCCACGGCCACCGCGTCCACGTCGTCGAGCAGGGCGTCCACGTCGTCGTACGCCCGCGTGCCGTACTGCTCGGCCAGGGCCGAGGCAGCCTCCGGACGGCGGCCCCACACCCCGGCGAAGTCCAGTCCACCGTGCCCGCTCAGCGCGGGGGCGTACGCCGCCTGCGCCCACGGTCCGGTCCCGAGCAGTCCCACACGCATATGGCGGTCCCTTCTTGATGCCGGTGCCGGTACAGATCCCGATGCCGTCAAGGAGCCGATCTCCTGTCACCGTTGACGTACGACCGTGCCGATTCGTTGTCCTGCGCCAGCCACTTTGCGATGGTGCGGGCGATCGGCTGACCCGTGTCCATCTCGACGAAGCCGAACTGACCCGACTGGTTGCACTCCAGGAACCACCAGATCCCATCGGCGTCCTCCGCGAAGTCAAAGGCGCCGTAGGCGAGTTCGGCCGCCTTCATGTACGTGTGGACGGTCTCCGCGACTCGTGGGGGAACGTCGACGGGTTGCCAGGGGGAACCGGGCGGGGCGAAGCGGACGTCGACGTCGTCGGGGCCGGCGTCCTCGGCGACGGTGTTGCGGGCGGCGAGCAACCGGTCCCCGACGTCGGTGATGCGGATGTCG
>NZ_JBHYKH010000400.1:2183-6025 GCF_042741275.1 Streptomyces sp. NPDC058964 | reverse complement strand
GCGCCCGTGGCGCCCCCCCCCGCTGCAGCAGGGTCGGGCCGACGGCGACCGCCGAGAAGTCGGCGTCCGGCGCGACCCGGCTGGTCGGCACCGCCCGCGGCGGTTCCTGCGGGTGGGCGCCGGACACGGGCTTGACCACCAGGTCCGGGAAACGCGCCGCGAACTCCCGGGCGGCCTGCGGAAAAGTCGTGATCAATGTGGCGGGTACGGGCAGCCCGCTGCGCTGGGCCAGCCGCAGCTGCCAGGGCTTGTGTCTCGCCCGCTGCGACGCGTCCGGATGGTTCATCCAGCGCGCGTCGGTGCAGCGCAGCATGCCGTACAGCGCCTGGGCGGACTCCTCGGTCAGCCAGGCGGACGGCTGGGCGGCCCGGGCGGCCGCGACGCCGGGTCTGCGCACCCAGATGGAGCGCAGGCCGTTCATACTCACCAGGCGGCCCGCGACGGACAGGTGTCCGCCGCTGGCGCCCTGCACGTATTCGCCCGAGAGGGCGACCCGGCTGGTGAGATCGGCGGGGTCGAGTCGGACCACGGGCACGCCGGCCTCGTTGAGCCGGAGGACCACCATGTCCGCCGTCACGTCCTCGTCGGAAGTCAGGATGAGCACGGTCATCGTCGGGACTCGCGGTCAGTCGTCGAAGTGCGTCTTGGAGCCCGCCGTGGAGGTGGTGGTCCCCAACGCCCTTAGCGTTGCGTGATCGGTCGCTGCGATTCGGCCATCGGGAAACACGTTCAACTGCAGTCCGGAGTCGTACGCGTACGGAGCGGTGACTTCCAACTGCACTGCGGGGCGCGCGTAGTTGAGCGTGAACGGTTGCATGGTCTCTCCCTGTTTAAAGCTTCCATGCACTTATACGAATCGAACGGGTGGTTGGTTTCCTTACTCTGAGTAATCTCGGCCGAATTAAGTCGCCGTTAAGGAACCAACAAAACGTTGTTCCATTGGATGGCTGAGATAGCATGCCCGCATGGCACATGACGCCCGCGACGAAGAGGCCCGCCGGCGGCTGACCGCCCTCGCGCAGCACCCCGTCGCCGACGGTGCCCCGGCACACCGGGTCGCCCGGGACGCGGCACTGCTCGGGCGGTTGATGGCCGCGGCCGACCACGGCCGGGCGGACGGCGACGCGCCGGTGCCGGAGGTGACCGTGGACGACGTCGGCGCCGCGCTCAGTCTCTTCGAGCAACTGCGGCACCAACTGGACCGGCTGGAGAGCCAGGTGGTCATGGAGGCGCGGCGCCGGGGCATGGACTGGCGGCAGATCGCCCGGGCCCAGGGCCTGAACTCCTCCCAGGCGGCCTCACAGCGCCACCAGCGGCTGACGACCCGGCTCGAAGAGATCCGCCAGGGCGTCCGGTAGAAAGACGGATGTGGAAATGACGGACCAGCCCGACGAGCTGTTCGCCGCGGTCGACTCACTGCTCGCCGCCGTCGACGGCGGCACCGTGCTGCCCGCCCCCGGGGAACGGGTGAGGCTGCGCGAGGCGGCCGGTCTGACGCAGGCCGCCGTGGCCCAGGCGCTCGGCGTACGCGTGCCCAGCATCCAGGCCTGGGAGGCGGGCCGCGCCGAGCCCAGGGGCGACCGCCTGGACGCCTACCGCAGACTCCTCGACGGCCTGACCCACCGCTACCCGGCTCCGCCGCCACCCGCACCGGCGGCGAGCGAGGGTCCCGGACGTCCGCACGCGCCCGGGGCGGGCCCGGCCCTGGACGAACAGCCGTCCCACGGCGCGCCCGCCGCCGAGGAGTCGGCTGTGGTGCATCGAGCGCCGGCCACGGGTGATGGCCAGGTGCCCGCCGAGCCGGGTGCGGCCGGTGGCACGGGCGCGTCGCAGGGGTCGACCGGGGAAGGCGCCGCGCGCCCCGGCCCTGGGGGCGGTCAGCCGGCCACGGGGCAAGGGGACCCGGGCCGGACCCGCAGGGAAGCCCGGGCATCCGCCGGGTCCCGCCGTCCGGCGGCCCGCAGGAGCGCGGCCAGGACGCCCCGGAACGCATCCGACACCGCCCCCGCCACCGACCCGGTCGACCCCCGCTTCGCCCACGGCCCCCTCGCCGTGGTCGACGCGGACGGCGGTGAGGTCACCGCGTACTGCGTCGGCGGTCTCGTCCTCGACGTGCCCGCCAAGTCCCTCCCGGCGCTGGTGGAGTGGACGCTCGGGGAGGCGAGACTCGGGCAGCCGCGCCTGCACCGTTCGGGGAAGGACGCCGACCCCCTCGTCGTGCTGACCGCGGCGGCGTGCGAGCGCTACGGGCTGCCCGTCGAGCTGAGCGACGAGGAGCGTCTCGCGGGCCGTGTCCCCGAGTCGCACAAGGTGGTCCGGCAGCTGAAGAAGGCCGACTGGCAGCTCACCAAGCGCGGATTCGGCCCGTGGGCGCGTATCTACCGGCCCGCCCAGGGCGGCCGGCGCAGCTGCGTCCAGCTCTGCATCCCCGCCTGGCACGCCCTGGACGCCCGGCACTGGGGTGACGCCGCCGGACTGCCGCCCGCCGAACTCGCCCGCGTACTCGGCGCGTACGCCACCCGGGTCCTCACCCCGCGCGGCTCCACCGCCGTCACCGGCCTGGAGCTGATGACCGCGCTGCACCCGCCCACCCGCGCGGTCAAGGAAGCCGACGGCCAGTGGGTCTCGGCCCCCAACCCGGGCGCCCTGACCGCGGTGGTGGACTGCGCCCCGTGCGAGGCCCCCGACGGACACCCGCTCCTCGCCCACCTGCCGCGCTTCCACCAGCGCACCCCGTCCGAGGTGCTGCGCGAGGAGGCCTACGACTGGGCCCGGCCGCTGACCGACGAGGAGTGCATGCGGCCGTACCTCGTCGGGATCGACGTCAACATGGCCTTCGCGGCCGCGGCCAACCGCACCGTCGTCGGCCTCGGCGCGCCGGTCCACGCGCACAACCCCGCCTTCGACCCGGCGCTTCCCGGTTCCTGGCTGGTCGACCTGTCCCACATCCGGCTGGACCCGCGCCTGCCGAGCCCGTTCACCCCGGACGGCGACGCGCCGCTCGGTCCGGCCTGGTACGCGACGCCGACCGTGGCGTACGCGCAGGAACTCGGCTACGAGGTGGCGCCCCTGGAGGCGTACGTCCGTCCCGAGCACGGCCCGTACCTGGACGCCTGGTACACCCGGCTGCGCGACGCGTACATCGCCACCATGGCCGACCTCGGCGTCACCACCGGTATGACACCCGGGGAGTTCCTGGCCGCGATGGACGGCCACAAGGACCGTGACCCGCAACTGGCCCTCGTCCTGGCGGCGATCAAGGCCACGGTCAAGGGCGGCATCGGCAAGCTGCGTGAGCGGGCCCGCACCGGGTGGCGCCCGGGGGAACGATGGCCGGCGCTGGAACGGCCGACCTGGCGGCCCGACATCCGCGCCGCCGTCATCTCCAAGGCGCGGATCAACATGCACCGCAAGATGCTCGCCACCGCGCGGGCGACCGGCCGGTACCCGGTGGCGGTCCTGTCCGACTGCGCGGTGTACGCCTCCGACGGTCCGGCCCCGCTCGACTTCCTGCCCTACAAGGACGGCAAGCCGCTGCCCGGCGGCTTCCGGATCGGCGTGAGCCCGGGCATGGTCAAGCACGAGGGCACCCAGAGCGTGCTGTGGGCGGAGGGCCTGCGCGAGGAGCACGGCGACCACCTCAACCTGGCCCGCTACATCAAGTCCGGCCAGATCCACGCCCCGGACGCGGGGGAGTAGCCGGACCGCCCCGCGGGCCCGGTCATGCCGCCGCGGCCCGCCGGGCGACCGCGAGGGCCTGCTCCGCGTATCCCCGGCCGAACAGCAGCGCGTTGAACACGCGCGGTGAGATCGTCTGGTCGCCTCCGCCGTGCTCCACGCAC
>NZ_JBHYKH010000400.1:0-2173 GCF_042741275.1 Streptomyces sp. NPDC058964 | reverse complement strand
GGGGGCCCGCCCGCCCCCCCGGGGGGGCGCCCCCCCCCCCCCCCGCCCCCCCCCCCCCCCCCCGCCCCCCGCGCCCCCCCCCCCCCCCCCCACCGCCCGGGGCCCCCCCCGCGGCCCCCCGCCGGCCCCCCCCCCGACGCGGTCCTCCCAGCCGTCGGCCAGGGGTGCCGCCTCCCGGTACCCGTCGAGCACCCGGTCCAGGTGGGGGCAGCCGAACAGGCGGAGCATCGCCAGGTCGGTCTCGCGGTGCCCGCCGTGCGCGGCCGGGTCGATGAGCCAGACATGACCGTCGGCTCCCCACAGCACGTTGCCGTTCCACAGGTCGCCGTGCAGCCGGGCGGGCGGTTCGGCGGGTCCCACCAGCTCCGGCAGCCGCTCGCAGACGCGCTCGACGACAGCCGCCTCTTCGGCAAGGACCGTACCGCTGTCGACCGCCCCGCGCAGATACGGCAGCACACGGTGCTCGGCGTACCAGCGCGGCCAGTCGGCGCCGGGGACGTTGCGCATGGGGGCGAGACCGATGTACGCCTCCTCGGGGCCGCCGGGCGGCGGGGCGCCGAACGCCGGTGCCCCGGCCGCGTGCAGGGCGGCCAGTTCACGGCCGAAACGGATCGCCGCCTCGGTACCGGCCCGTCCGGCCGTGACCCGGTCGATCACCATCCACCGCTCGTCGTGGCCGCGCACCTGCGGCACCCGGACCGCCCCCGCGTCGGCAAGCCAGCGCAGACCGGCCACCTCGGCCGGTACGGCACCGGTGGCGCCGCCGCGCTTGGCGATCACCACCGGGCCGCCCGCGAGCGTCACCTCGCTGAGGTTCCCGGACAACGCCCGCTCACCCGTGACCGGGTGAGCGGTGAGCCGGGACACCGCGGCGCCCGGCCCCTCGCCTGCTGGTTCGCCGTGCTTGACCACGACCGCCAGCGTACGGCCGGAGGCGGCTCAGACGCCCCAGGTCCCCTGGTCGGAGGCGCAGTTCCAGCCCGTGCCCTTCAGGGTGAACTTCACCTTGTAGCTGCGGGTGTTGAGGAGGTGCGTCGGTACCTTGAAGCCGAGACTGGCCTTCTTCTTGAGCGTCACGTTGTACACCGACACGACCTTGGTCGTGTTCTTGGTGATCTTGCCGCCCGTGGCCTTGGCGGTACCGAAGCGGATGTTCTTCACGTCGGTGACCGTGAAGGTGACCTTCGAGAAGCTCTTCGTCGTGCTCTTGTTCTTGATCCCGAAGTACAGGCCGCCGTTGGTGACCCACCCGTGCGAGTCGACGTAGAAACGGCTCGGGTAGACGAGACTGATCGGGCAGCTGGAGCTCGTCGCGGCCGCCGGCTGCGCGGACGCGGCTCCCGCGAGGCCCAGCTGGGCGGCGCTGACGATCCCGGCCGCGGCCAGGACCGTGGCGGACATGCGCATGCGATTCACTGTGGTGTTACCTCCCCCTGCGGCCCCGGTCGGGCCGGTGACGGCAGATTCTCATCTCCGGTAATCCGAAGACGTTTGAATTAGAGGGCACTTCGACTGTTGCTACGACTGTTTTGAGCCAAACCGGGTTGGTCGCCGCCTGTGTTGACCCGGCACGGCCGGCGTGAGGGCGCCGCGTCGCCCCACCGGGGGCACCGGGCGCCCTGCCGGGACTGGCGCGCGGCGCAGGGTATCCCCCTTGACCACAGCATCCGTGCCGATGGCCGTGTCTTCGAGGTTCAGGCCTGCCCTCCCGCCGCGAGGTCGTCCACGGCGGGGGCGCACACGCGGTGATCGGTGTGCCGCCGGGCAACGGCCACTTCTCCGCCCGACGCGTGCGCGAACTCGCCCGCTGGGCCCTGGAAGCATCCGGCTGTCCGCCCGAACCCGCCGCAAGGCGGTGAAGAACCGGCCCGGCGTACGCGTGAAAGCCTGCGGAAGCGGCGGCCGGGGCCGGCCCGGAGGGCGCCCGCCTGCGCCGGCACCCGATGTCCGGATTCCGCGCCAACCCCGCCTGCCGGAAGGTCCACCGCCGGCTGAGGAGCCGCCGAGCGCCTGACCCGTTCGATCACGTCGCGGAGCGGGACCGTGCAGCGGTGCGAGGGGGCGTTCTCACGGCGTTGCCCGACAACGGATGGCCGGCCGCCCGCATCGGCACCGAGAACGCCCACTCCGCGCGGATCTACGACTGCGCCCCCGGCGGAAGGGACTGCTACCC
>NZ_JBHYKH010000399.1:0-8479 GCF_042741275.1 Streptomyces sp. NPDC058964 | reverse complement strand
CCTCCTCACCGCCGCCGAACAGCTCGGTACGGCCGCGCGCGTGTGCGAGCTGGCGGTGCGGCACGCCCGGACGCGCGAGCAGTTCGGGCAGCCGATCGGGGCCTTCCAGGCGGTCAAACACCTGTGCGCGGACATGCTGGTGCGGGCCGAGACGGCCCGCGCGGCCGTCTACGGGGCGGCGGTCACCGGCGACCCGGTGGACATCGCGGCGGCCCGGCTGCTCGCCGACGAGGCCGCCGTGCGCGGCGCCCGCGACTGCCTCCAGGTGCACGGCGGCATGGGCTTCACCTGGGAGTCCGAGGTGCATCTGCACCTGAAGCGGGCCTGGGTCCGGGCCGAGCGTGGCGGCGGAATCACGCAGAGTGAGGAGTTGCTCGCGGCCGATCTGGTGCGCTGAGCGCCCGGAAGCCTCTGTGGGCTGCGGGAACCCTGGCGCGGTCGTCATGGATGTCACGGATCGTGGCACATCGGAACTACGGAGTGTTGATACCGGGTTGTGTCCAACGCGTGACTCGTCACGTCCTGGAGTCGGCTGTCCGCTCCGGTACCTTCTGTGGGATGCGAGTGGTTCCGGATACGAGCCATGCCGGTGTCGCCCCTGCGGCGGCCCCGCATCCGGCGGTGCGCACCGCTGTTCGCAAGGCGGTAAGGGCTTGCCCCGCCGTCTGTTCGACTTGCCGCAGCGAGCGTCGCACAGTATGCCGCACGCGTACTCCTTCGCGCTGGAATATGCCCGAAGCGCTTGTTGGGGTGACTGTACGTCAACCATGCTGTCTCGTAAGGGAATCACGTTCCGTGACCCTTGCTCTGGCCGTTGTTCTGGCCATGCAGAAAATGGCTACGATCGTGGCCCTCGTCGTGGTGCTCGTTGCGACCCTCGTCGTGGCGTTCGCGTGGCGTGGGGTCATGTGTCCGCCGGTTCGGATGGTGTGAGCGGTGCAGGTGCTTCAAGTGCAGCTGGAGATCCGGCCCGACCCCGCGGAGGTCGGGCGGGCCAGGCGGTGGGCCCGTTCGCGGCTCGCCGGGTCCGGGATAGCGGCGGACGAGCCGCTGGCCGAGACGCTGATCCTGCTCGTCTCCGAACTGGTCACCAACGCCGTCGTGCACACCGGCTGTCCGGCCGTGCTGCGGCTGTCCCTGCCGGGCGCGGAGGCCGAGTCGGCGACCGTGCGCCTGGAGGTGGCCGACACCAGCACGCGTGCCCCGGTGCCGCGGTGCGTGGACGGTGACGCGACCGGCGGGCGCGGACTGGCGCTGGTCGACGGCCTCGCCGACCGCTGGGGCTGGAGTCCCGACGGTTCGGGCAAGCGCATCTGGTGCGAACTGGACCGCTGCGCACAGCGCATGGAGAGCACGGCGGCGGCGTACAGGGGCGGTCTCTCCGCGTTCGAAGGGCTGGCGTTCGAAGCCGTGTAGGTCCGGTGCGCGGTGATGCGCCGGGCGTGCATCCGTGCGCGTCGGCGCCGAACAGGATGTAAGCAATAAATCGCCATACCGGTGTTGACGCCTCGTGTCCGTTTGATCACCCTTGTGTTCAGCGATTCGCCGCGAGGGGACGGCGAGGGCCTTGGTGACGGAAGTCCTCGTCGAGCGTGGGTCGAGCCGGATGGCGGCGCGCGGGACGCTGCCCGCGCCGCCAACCGGATGTCAGAGGACGGCCACCGGTGCCACCGGCGTTCCCGTCGCCCCCACGAACGGCTCGGGCATCGCCGACAGCAGGAACGCGTACCGCCCTTCTTCTCCACAGGCTGTGGACAACTCTTCGAGATTCCAGTTCTGGCCCTGGAGCATGCCCATCTCCACCAGGTCCAGGGCGTGCACGGGCAGCCACAGATCCTCGATCTCGGGCGGGAAGATCTCGAACGTGAGCGTGTCGTTCGCCACGGCGGCGACATCGCGCGCGTGGAACCACTCCGGGGTCCGCACCGACAGGCCCGGCGACGGATGGCCGTACCCGTGCTTGTCCCCGGCGAGGTAGACCTGGACCTGCCCGGTCCGTACCAGCACGATGTCGCCGGCCCGCACGCGCGTACCGGCCAGTTCCTCGGCCGCCGCCAGGTCCTCGGGGGTGACCGCGTGCCCGCCGTCGAGCCGGTCCACGCCACGCGCGCGTGCCACGTCCAGCAGCACTCCGCGGGAGACGATGTGGCGCGCCTTGTCGATCCCGCTGAACTCGGCGCCGCCGTGCGCGGTGACGGTGTGGGCGGGGCGGCCGTTGTAGAGCTTCCCGGAGTGGGAGACGTGGGTCAGCGCGTCCCAGTGGGTCGCGGCCTGCAGCCCCATCGTCACGGCGTCGTCGCTGCACGCCACCGTGCCGGGCCCGAAGATCTCCTGGTTGATCTGCACCATCGCGTGCAGCGGATTGACCCGCCCCGGGATCATCCCGGTCTGCACGCCGTCCTCGCGCAACGGCAGCGCGAGCGGTACGCGGCGGCCGGTGCGGACGGTGGCCGCGGCCTCGCGGACCACCTCGCCGGTGATCAGGTTCAGGGTGCCGATCTCGTCGTCCGCCCCCCAACGCCCCCAGTTGTTCACGCGCTTGGCGATGTCGTGGAACTGGTCCGGCAGTGACATCGGTGCCTCCCCGGGGCTTGTCCTTCGCGGTCTGCCGCGCCATAGAATCTAACGGACCGTCAGAAACAGCGGGAAGGGGCCGGGCGTGGGGAACTTCTTGGCAGGCAAGGCCGTCGCCGTGACGGGCGCCGGACGGGGTATCGGCCGGGCGGTCGCCCTCGCCGCGGCCGCCGAGGGCGCGCGCGTCGTCGTCAACGACTACGGCGTCTCCACCGACGGCACCTCGCCGACCAGCGAGGTCGCCGAGGCCGTGGTCAAGGAGATCGAGTCGGCCGGCGGCGAGGCGGTCGCGGTGGCCGACGACATCTCCACGATGGCGGGCGGCCGGCGGGTCGTCGACACGGCCCTGTCGGCGTACGGCCGGCTGGACGGGGTCGTCTGCGTGGCCGGGATCCTGCGCGAGCGGATGCTGTTCAACATGACCGAGGAGGAGTGGGACCCGGTCGTCGCCACCCACCTCAAGGGCACCTTCACGGTGTTCCGCGCGGCGTCCGCGGTCATGCGCAAGCAGAAGTCCGGCACCCTCGTCGGCTTCACCAGCGGCAACCACCAGGGCTCGGTGTCGCAGGCCAACTACAGCGCGGCGAAGGGCGGGATCATCTCGCTCGTGCGGAGCGCCGCGCTCGGCCTGAACAAGTACGGGGTGACCGCGAATGCGGTGGCCCCTGTGGCTCGTACGCGGATGTCGGCGGGGGTCCCGATGGAGCTGAAGGAGATCGGCGAGCCGGAGGACGTTGCCGCGCTGGTGGTCTATCTGCTGTCCGACCGTGCCCGCGAGGCGGGGATCACCGGGCAGGTGTACACGGTTGCGGGACCCAAGATCGCGGTGTGGGCCCAGCCCAGGGAGCTGCGTTCGGCTTACAGCGAGGGGGCGTGGACGCCGGAGCGGATCGCCGACTTCCTGCCCGGGTCGGTCGGGGTGGATCCCATGCCGATGCTGGCGCAGCTGGAGGCGATGGAAAGTGCGGCGCGGGACGGGTCTCGGCCCAACGCCTGAGGGTCCCGGCACGCGTTGTGGGCTGGCGAGTGCGGGTTCGCTGTGGCTTGTCGCGCCCACGAGGCGGAGTGCACATCGATACAGCCCCGCGCCCCCAGGGGCGCTGATGTCGGCCGGTGATTTCAAGGGAGGCGCCATGGACTTCGGGTTCACCGCAGAGGACGACGCGTTCCGTACGGAGGCCCGTGCGTGGTTGGCCGCCCATACCGATCGTGCCTCGGACCGCCGTACCTGGGAACGCGCCCTCGGCGCCGCCGGGTGGATCGGGCTCGGGTGGTCCGAGGGCGGTTACGGCAACCGGACCGCCACCCTCACCCAGCAGGTCGCCTGGGCCGAGGAGTACGCGCGTTCGGGGGCGCCGCCGCGGTCCGGGCACATCGGGGAGAATCTGCTCGCGCCCACCCTGATCGCCCACGGCAGCGACGCCCAGAAGTCCCGTTTCCTCCCGCCGGTCGCCACCGGTGACGAACTCTGGTGCCAGGGGTACAGCGAACCCGGGGCCGGCTCGGACCTGGCCGGTGTCCGCACCGTCGCCGTACGCGAGCCGGACGAGCCGTACTACCGGATCAGCGGCCAGAAGATCTGGACCTCGCTCGCCCACGAGGCCGACTGGTGCTTCGTGCTGGCGCGCACCGACCCGGACTCCCGCCGCCACCACGGTCTGAGCTTCCTGCTGGTACCCATGGACCAGCCCGGCCGCATCGAGGTCCGCCCCATCCGCCAGCTGACCGGTACCAGCGACTTCAACGAGGTCTTCTTCGACGGGGCACGCGCGCGCGTGGAGCACGTCGTGGGCGGCGAGGGCGCGGGCTGGAAGGTCGCGATGAGCCTGCTCGGCTTCGAGCGGGGCGTGTCCACCCTCGCCCAGCAGATCGGCTTCGCCCAGGAGCTGGAGCGGATCCTGCGCACGGCCGTCGGGACCGGTGCCGCGTCCGATCCGGTCGTGCGCGATCTGCTGGTGCGCCAGTGGGCCGAGCTGCGTGCCATGCGCTGGAACGCCCTGCGCACCCTGGGCGGTTCGGGCGATCCGGGCGCCCCCAGTGTGGCCAAGCTGCTGTGGGCGGGCTGGCACCAGCGGCTCGGGGAGCTGGCGGTGCGGGTGCGCGGTGCGGCGGCTGCCGTGGGCCCGGCGGACTGGTCGCCCTCGGCGCCGTACGAACTCGACGCGGCGCAGCACCTGTTCCTGTTCTCCCGGGCCGACACCATCTACGGCGGCTCGGACCAGGTGCAGCGCACGATCATCGCCGAGCGTGTGCTCGGTCTGCCGAGAGAGCCCAAGGGGGTCGTTTGATGCGCGGCGTGGTGTTCGACGGCAAGCAGGTGCAGGTCGTGGACGACCTGGCGGTACGGGATCCGGGGCCGGGGGAGGTGCTCGTCGCGATCTCGGCGGCCGGGCTCTGTCACAGCGACCTGTCGGTGGTGGACGGGACCATACCCTTCCCCGCTCCCGTGGTGCTGGGGCACGAGGGTGCCGGGGTGGTGGAGGCGGTCGGCGCGGGTGTCTCCCACGTGGCTCCCGGTGACCATGTGGCCCTGTCCACGCTCGCCAACTGCGGCACGTGCGCGGAGTGCGACCGGGGCCGCCCGACCATGTGCCGGCAGGCCATCGGCCGCCCGGGGAAGCCCTTCAGCAGGGCCGGGCGGCCCGTCCACCAGTTCGCCTCCAACTCCGCGTTCGCCGAGCGCACGGTCGTCAAGGCCGTGCAGGCGGTCCGGATCCCGAAGGACATCCCGATGCCGTGCGCCGCGCTGATGGGCTGCGGTGTGCTGACCGGGGTCGGGGCCGTGCTCAACCGGGCCCGGGTGGACCGCGGGGACACCGTCCTGGTCATCGGCACCGGCGGGATCGGCCTGAACGTCATCCAGGGCGCGCGGATCGCGGGCGCGCTGCGGATCGTGGCGGTGGACGCCAACCCGGCCAAGGAGCCGGTGGCCCGGCAGTTCGGCGCCACGGACTTCCTGACCTCGACGAAGGGCGTGAAGGACATCCTGCCCACCGGCGCCGACCACGCCTTCGAGTGCGTCGGCCGGACCGAACTGATCCGTCAGGCCGTCGACCTGCTCGACCGGCACGGCCAGGCGATCCTGCTCGGTGTCCCTCCGGCGACGGCGGAGGCGTCCTTCCTGGTCTCCTCCATGTATCTGGACAAGTCCATCCTGGGCTGCCGCTACGGCTCCTCCCGCCCCCAGCGCGACATCGCCCTGTACGCCGAGCTGTACCGTCAGGGGCGGCTGCTGCTGGACGAGCTGGTGACGGAGACCTACCCGGTGGAGGACTTCGAGAAGGCGCGGGCGGACGCGGAGGCGGGACGGGTGGCCAGGGGAGTGCTCACCTTCTGAGGCGCGGCTTCCGGCCCGCGTGGCCCGATCCTAACGAATGCTGTCCTTCGGGCCACTCGAAGGGAAGGGGCGCGGACCGGAAGCTTTATGGCGTGACCCAGACAACGGAAGCCCCCGCAGACATGACGGAGACCCGGTCTCCCCGCCGGCCCCGTATCCACCGCGCGTGGTTCGTCGCCGCCGTCACCTTCGTCACGATCATCGGCGCGGCCGCCTTCCGGTCGCTCCCCGGTCTGCTCATCGACCCGCTGCACCAGGAGTTCGGCTGGTCGCGCGGCACGATCGGCGCGGCGGTCTCCGTCAACCTCGCGCTCTACGGGCTCACCGCGCCCTTCGCGGCCGCGCTGATGGACCGCTTCGGCATCCGCCGGGTGGTCGCCGTCGCCCTGACGGTGATCGCGGTCGGCTCGGGCCTGACGGTGTGGATGACGTCGGCCTGGCAGCTGATGCTGTGCTGGGGTCTGCTGGTCGGCCTGGGCTCCGGCTCGATGGCGCTCGCCTTCGCCGCTACGGTCACCAACCGCTGGTTCACCGAGCGCCGCGGCCTGGTGAGCGGCATCCTGACCGCGGCCTCGGCCTCCGGTCAGCTGATCTTCCTGCCGCTGCTGTCCCGGATGGTCGAGTCGTACGACTGGCGCCCGGCCGCCGTGACGGTAGCCCTGGCCGCCCTCGCGGTCGTCCCCTTCGTCTGGCTGCTGCTGCGCGACCACCCGGCCGACGTGGGCCAGAAGCCGTACGGCGCCGAGGAGTTCGTACCGAAGCCGGAGCCCGTCACCGGCGCGGCCCGCCGGGCCGTCACGGTCCTGCTCTCCGCGGTCCGCACCGGGCCCTTCTGGCTGCTGGCCGGCACCTTCGCGATCTGCGGCGCTTCCACCAACGGCCTGGTCCAGACGCACTTCGTGCCCGCGGCCCACGACCACGGCATGCCGGTCACGGCGGCGGCCTCGCTGCTCGCGGTCATCGGGGTGTTCGACGTGGTCGGCACCGTCGCCTCCGGCTGGTTCACCGACCGCTTCGAACCGCGCCGTCTGCTGGCCGTGTACTACGCCCTGCGCGGGATCTCGCTCCTGTTCCTGCCCATGCTGCTGGCGCCGAGCGTGCACCCGCCGATGATCTTCTTCATCGTCTTCTACGGCCTCGACTGGGTCGCCACCGTCCCGCCCACCCTTGCCCTGTGCCGGGAGCAGTACGGCGAGGACAGCGCCATCGTCTTCGGCTGGGTGCTGGCCTCCCACCAGGTCGGCGCGGCCCTGATCGCCTTCCTCGGCGGTGTGGCGCGGGACGTCTTCGGCTCGTACGACATGGTCTGGTACGCCTCCGGCGCGCTGTGCGCGGCGGCGGCTCTGATGGCTCTGGTGATCCGGCGCCGGCCGGCGATGACCCCGGCGGTCGTGCCGGCCTGAGGAGCGGCCTGAGGAGCGGCCGGAGACCCGGTCTCAGGGCTCCAGACGCGCGAAGTGCCCCCGGTGGAAGAGCAGTGGTCCGCCGGGGGCCTCGCCCGCGCCCAGGGCGTCCACCCGGCCCACCACGATGAGATGGTCGCCGCCGGTGTGGACGGCGTGGACCGTGCAGTCGATCCAGGCGGCCGCGCCGGCCAGTCGCGGGGAGCCGGAGACCGGGGCCGCGTCGTGGTCGACGCCCGCGAACTTGTCCGCGCCGCTGACCGCGAAGGCGCGGCACAGCTCGCCCTGTCCGGCGCCCAGGACGTTGACGCAGAAGACCCCGGCGCGGGCGATGCGCGGCCAGGTCGTCGACGTACGGCCCACCATGAAGGCGACGAGCGGCGGGTCGAGGGAGAGGGAGGAGAAGGACTGACAGGCGAATCCGGCGGGGGAGTGCCCGCCGTCGGCGGCGGGTGCCGTAACGACGGTCACCCCGGTCGCGAAGTGCCCCAGCACACGCCGGAACTCGCCCTGGTCGACCGGAGCCCGCTCGTCCTCGCGGACGCACCGCAGCTCCGGGCGCGGCAGCGGCTCGACGGACCCCGCGGACGGGGCGTCGGCGGGCCTGAGGTAACGGACGGCGGCGGCCGCCATCCCTGCGTGTCCCATCACATCCTCCATTGAACCTGACGGTGCGTCAGATGGGAAGGGGTGCGGCCAGGGCCGTGAGGGCCGGGCGTACGCTGCCCGGATGGGATGGGGAGAGACGCGCCGGACCGCCGGTCTGACCTGGGGGTTCGGCGACCTGAACGCGGCCGTGTCGCTGTGCGTGGCGCAGAGTCCGGCGGCCGGGCTGATGGCGTGGATCGCCAGCTTCGCGTACGACGACTACGGCACCGGTGGCGGCGCCCTCGGCGTGTTCTTCCTGCTCGTCATCGCGCCCGTCGTACTGCCGTTCCTGGCCCTGGTGCAGGCGCTCACCCTCACCCTGCCCTCCGTGGTGCTCGCCCGCCTGGCCGCCCGCCGGTTCGGCGGTCCCGCCTGGGCCTGGCACCTGGCGGCTCCCGTGGCCCCGGCGGCCGTCTGGGGCGGGCTCGTGGCGCTGCTCCTCGACCGGTCGCCGGTCACCCCGGTCGTGTATCTGACGGCGGTGGGCGTCCTGCCCACCCTCGGGGTCGCCTACGCC
>NZ_JBHYKH010000398.1:0-8486 GCF_042741275.1 Streptomyces sp. NPDC058964 | reverse complement strand
GCACCCGGTCGCGCGGGGGCCCCGCGGCCCCGCGGCGGCCCGCGCGGCTCCCCTCCTGGACCCGTAGAGCACCTGCTCCAGGCCGGACACCAGGCGACGCACGTCGACCTGGGGGCGCACCACGAGCCTCAGGAAGCGGCTGGACGAACCGATCTTGTTGCCGCACTCACGGACCAGGATCCGGTGCTCGGTGAGCATCCGGTCCCGGACCACGGTGCCCTCGGCGCCGACGGGCAGGCGCACGAAGAGGAAGTTGCCCTGCGAGGGATAGACGGTCAGGCCGGGCAGCGCGGACAGCTGGCTGGCCATCTCCAGCCGGTCCCGGCGCACCTGCATCAGACTCTGCGCGTACTCCGCGCCGTGCTCCTTCAGCATGAACACCACGTGCTCGGCGAAGGAGTTGAGGTTCCACTTGGGCAGCATGGTCCGGACCTTGCCCGCCAGGGACGGGTTGGCGACCAGGTAGCCGAAGCGTATGCCGTGCAGGCCGAAGTTCTTGCCGAGGCTGCGGAGCACGACCACGTTGGGCCGCAGCATCGCCTCCTGCACCACACTCGGTTCGGCCTCGGCGTCGGCGAACTCCAGGAAGGACTCGTCGATCACCACGAGGTCCAGGTCCGCCATCGCGTCCATGAACTGCACGAGGGCCTGACGGTGGATGAACCCGCCGTCGGGGTTGTTCGGGTTGCAGACGACGGCCACACGGGTGCCGCGCTTGCGGATGAAGTCCGCGTACTGGGCCAGGTCCAGGGCGAAACCGCTGGACTCCTGGAGCGGGAACATGTCGACCCGCTTGCCGGTCTCCATCGGCTGGTCCGTCCAGCGGCCGAAGGTGGGGACGGGGATGGCCAGGGACTCGCGCACCAGGAGGTGGTCGATCCAGGTGATGAGCTCGGTGGATCCGTTGCCCATCGCCACGCACTGCGGCGGCAGCCGGAGGAGGCTGCACAGCTCGGCCGTGATGGTGTCGGCGCTGCTCGGGTAGTACGTGATGATGTCCCGCAGCCGGGACGACATCTCCTCGAACATCGCCGGGGTGGGGAAGTAGGGATTACAGGGGATGCAGAAGTCCACCGGCCCGGCCTCGTCGCCGCCCTCCCGCGTGAGCGCCGCCATCGACGGGCTGTGCGCCGCGGTGTTGCGGAACAGCGAGGTGACGTTTTCGGCCATGGAACCTCCGTATGAGGCGAGCCCGCGGGGACGGACGGGCTCGTCGTCTTTGGGTGGCCCGTGCGGGGGAGCACGGGCCACCTCTCTATACGGAGTCGGAGGTGGCGCTGTTCAACGAGTGTGAAAGAAGTGTGAGTTCGGGAACTCGGGGCCCGTGCGCCGCGTCACGGGCCCCGTGACCCGGAGCACTCAGACGCCGAACGAGTGGATCGTCGTCGTCCGGTACGTCTGCCCCGGCCGCAGCACGGTCGACGGGAACGCCGGCTGGTTCGGCGAGTCCGGAAAGTGCTGTGTCTCCAGGCACAGCGCGTCGCCCTGGCGGTAGGTGCGGCCGCCGGTGCCGGTCAGGGTGCCGTCCAGGAAGTTGCCGGAGTAGAACTGGAGCCCCGGCTGGTCGGTGGCGATCTTCAGGGTGCGGCCGGAGTGCGGGTCGCGCAGGGTGGCGACATGCTCGGGCCGGGCGGTGATGCCCTTGTCCAGCACCCAGTTGTGGTCGTATCCCTTGGCCTGCACCTGCTGGACGTGGCCGTCGCGGATGTCCCGGCCGATCGTCTTGGTCCGGCGGAAGTCGAAGGGGGTGCCGGAGACCTTGGCCAGCTCGCCGGTGGGGATCAGACCCGTGTCGGTCGGGGTGTAGCGGGAGGCGGCGATCGTGAGCTCGTGGTTCTCGATCGTGCCGCTGCCCTCGCCGGCCAGGTTCCAGTAGACGTGGCTGGTGAGGTTGACCACGGTGGCCTTGTCGGTGGTGGCCTCGTAGTCGATGCGCCAGTCGCCGTGCCGGGTGAGGGTGTACGTCACCTTCGCCCGCAGCGTGCCCGGGTAGCCCATCTCCCCGTCGACGCTGGTGTAGTACAGGTGCAGACCGACGTCGGAGCCCTTGGTGAACGGCTCGACGTCCCAGACGTGCTTGTCGAAACCCTTGGCGCCACCGTGCAGGCTGTTCACGCCGTCGTTCACGGACAACTGGTACGACCTGCCGTCCAGGGTGAACTGTCCCTTTCCGATGCGGTTGCCGTAGCGGCCGATCAGGGCGCCGAAGTACGGGGTCTTCGCCACGTAGTCGTCGATGTTGTCGAAGCCCAGGGAGACGTTGGCGTGGTGGCCGTGCCGGTCGGGGAGCTCCAGGCCCTGGACGACACCGCCCCAGTCGAGGACCCGCAGCCGCGTGCCGCCGTTCTCCAGCGACCAGCGGTACACCTTGGTGCCGTCGGCGAGCTTGCCGAAGGGCGACTTCGCCGGCAGCTTGCCGCTGGAGGCCTCGGCGGTGCCCCCGAGGGTGGTCGCGGCGAGGCCCGCCGCCGCGGCACCTGCGATGACCGTGCGTCTGTTCAGTTCCATGTGCGGCTCCTTACGTGGGGAATTCGCTTCCCGGTCTGTGCGGTGCGTAATGGTGCGGTGTCTTTCTGTTGTTCCTGCGGGAATCGGTCCGGGCCGGACCGCAGCATTCGGGCCGGAAGCCCGCTGCCGTCGGGGGTGGGTGGAGTCACGTGCGGCTCCTGCGAAGGAAGCCGGGTCCGGAAGGGACATCGGGCCCCGCCGATCGGCGGGGCCCGGTCGCCTACGAACCCGACTTGCGCTTGTTCCACACGTCGAAGCCGACCGCCACCAGAAGGGCCAGGCCCTTGATGACCTGCTGCCAGTCGGTGCCGACGCTCAGGAGGTTCATGCCGTTGTTCAGCACGCCGAGGACGAGACCGCCGATGATCGCGCCGAGGACGGTGCCGACACCGCCGCTCATCGACGCGCCGCCGATGAACGACGAGGCGATCGCCGCGAGCTCGAAGTTGACGCCCGCCTTCGGCGAGGCCGCGTTCAGGCGGGCGGCGACCACCAGACCCGCCAGGGCCGCGAGCACGCCCATGTTCAGGAAGACGTAGAAGGTGACCTTCTTGTCCTTGACGCCGGACAGCTTGGCCGCCGGCAGGTTGCCGCCGATCGCGTAGATGTGGCGGCCGAAGACCGCGTTGCGCATGACATAGCCGTAGCCGACCACCAGGCAGCCGAGGATGATCAGCACGATCGGCGCGCCCTTGTAGCTGGCGAGCAGCATGGTGAGGGTGAGGATCGCGGCGACGAGGGCGACCAGCTTCAGCGCGAAGAGCCGGCCGGGCAGCACCTCGAGCGCGAACTCCTGCTGGCGGCTGCGGTCCCGCACCTCCTGCCACACCACGGCGACGATCAGCACGATGCCGAGGAGCAGCGTGAGGTTGTGGTAGTTGGTGTCCGGGCCGGCCTCGGGCAGGAAGCCGTTGCCCATCTTCTGCAGTCCGTCGGGGAAGGGACCGAGGGTCTGGCCCTTGAGGAGGATCTCCGTCAGACCGCGGAAGAGCAGCATGCCGGCGAGGGTGACGATGAACGACGGTATGCCGAGGTAGGCGATCAGAAAGCCCTGGACGGAGCCCGCGACCGCGCCCATCAGCAGGCACAGCGCCAGGGCGATCGGCCAGGCCACGCCGTGCTGCACCGTCAGCACGGCGGCGAACGCGCCCACGAACGCCGTCAGCGAGCCGACCGACAGGTCGATGTGACCCGCGATGATCACCAGCATCATGCCGATGGCGAGGATCAGGATGTAGCTGTTCTGCAGCACCAGGTTGGAGACGTTGCGCGGGAGCAGCAGATCCCCGTCGGTCCAGATCGTGAAGAGCACGACGATCAGACCGAGCGCGATGAGCATGCCGTACTGGCGCATGTTGCGGCGCAGTCCGTCCAGCATCAGCCGGAGCAGGCCGTCGCCGGAGGCCGGTCCGCCTCTGCCCGGCGGCGCGGAGGCCGGGATCTTGTCGGTCACATCGGTGCTCATCGCGTTACCTCTTTGTCCTTCGTCATATGGCGCATCAGCACTTCCTGCGTGGCCTCGGCCCGTGGCACCTCACCGGTCAGCCGTCCCGCGGCCATCGTGTAGATGCGGTCGCACATGCCGAGCAGCTCGGGCAGCTCGGAGGAGATGAAGACGACCGCCTTGCCCTGGGCGGCCAGCCGGTCGATGACCGTGTAGATCTCGAACTTGGCTCCCACGTCGATGCCGCGCGTGGGCTCGTCCAGGATCAGCACGTCAGGACCGGCGAAGATCCACTTGCTGAGGACGACCTTCTGCTGGTTGCCGCCCGACAGCTTGCCCACCGGCTCGAAGACGGTCGGTGCCTTGATGTTCATGGACTTGCGGTAGCCCTCGGAGACCTGCCGCTCCTCGTGCTCGTCGACCACCCCGCGCTTCGCGACCTTGCCCAGCGCGGTCAGCGAGATGTTGCGGTTGATGGTGTCGATGAGGTTGAGGCCGTAGTGCTTGCGGTCCTCGGTGACATACGCGATGCCGTGGCCGACCGCCTCCGCGACGGTCTTCGTACGGATCTCCCTGCCGTCCTTGAGGACCGTGCCGCCCGCGTACCGGCCGTAGGCGCGCCCGAAGACGCTCATCGCGAGTTCGGTGCGCCCGGCGCCCATCAGGCCGGCGATGCCGACGATCTCCCCGCGGCGCACGCTGATCGACACGTCGTCGACCACCTTGCGCTCCTGGTCGATCGGGTGGCGCACGGTCCAGTTGCGGATCTCCAGGGCCGGGGCGGCGCCCTCCTGCGCCTCGTGCGCAGTGCGCTCGGGGAAGCGGTGGTCCAGGTCGCGGCCCACCATGCCGGCGATGATCCGCTCCTCGGTGGTCTCCGCCGCCCTCACGTCGAGCGTCTCGATCGAGTGCCCGTCACGGATGATCGTCACCGAGTCGGCGACCCGGCGGATCTCGTTGAGCTTGTGGGAGATGATGATCGAGGTGATGCCCTGCTTCTTCAGCTCCAGGATGAGATCGAGGAGTTTGCCGCTGTCCTCGTCGTTCAGGGCCGCCGTCGGCTCGTCGAGGATGAGCAGCTTCACCGACTTGGAGAGCGCCTTGGCGATCTCGACGAGCTGCTGTTTGCCCACGCCGATGTCGGCGACGCGGGTCTCCGGGTGCTCGTCGAGGCCTACCCGGCGCAGCAGTTCTGTGGCGTGCCTGAGGGTCTCGTTCCAGTTGATGAGCCCGCCGCGAGAGGCGTGCTCGTTGCCGAGGAAGATGTTCTCCGCGATGGAGAGATACGGCACCAGCGCCAGCTCCTGGTGGATGATGACGATGCCGTGCTGCTCGCTCGCCCGGATGTCCTTGAAGCGGCAGACCTCTTCCTCGAAGAGGATCTCCCCCTCGTAACTCCCGTGCGGGTGGACGCCGGAGAGGACCTTCATCAGGGTCGACTTGCCGGCGCCGTTCTCCCCGCAGATGGCGTGGACCTCGCCCTGGCGGACGGTCAGTGAGACGTCGGACAGCGCCTTGACGCCGGGAAAGGTCTTGACGATCGAGCGCATTTCCAGGACGGGTCCCGCCATGGTCGTGCCTTCCAATCAGTGGTGTTCGGCCGGGTCGGTCGGGATTACTTGAGCTCGGCGTCGGTGTAGTAGCCGCCCTTGACCAGCACGTCCTCGTAGTTGCTCTTGTCGACGCTCACCGGCTGGAGCAGGTAGGCGGGCACGACCTTGGTGCCGTTGTCATAGGTCTTGGTGTCGTTGACCTGCGGCTTCTTGCCCTTGAGAGCGTCGTCGACCATGGTGGCGGCGACCTTGGCGAGCTCGCGGGTGTCCTTGTAGACGGTCTGTGTCTGCTCACCGGCGATGATCGACTTCACGGAGGCGAGTTCGGCGTCCTGACCGGTGACGACCGGCAGCGGCTTGCTTTTGGAGCCGTAGCCGTCCGACTTGAGCGCGGAGAGGATGCCGATGGAGATGCCGTCGTAGGGCGAGAGCACCGCGTCGACCCGGCCGCTCTTGTAGGAGGACGTGAGGATGTCCTCCATGCGCTTCTGCGCGGTGGCGCCGTCCCAGCGCAGGGTGGTGACCTTGTTGAGCGCGGTCTGGCCGGACTTGACCACCAGCTGCTTCTTGTCGATGTACGGCTGCAGCACGCTCATCGCGCCGTTGAAGAAGTACTTGGTGTTGTTGTCGTCGTTCGAGCCGGCGAACAGCTCGATGTTGAACGGGCCCTTCTTGCCGCTGTCCAGGCCGAGCTTCTGCACGATGTACGTGCCCTGGAGCACGCCGACCTTCTCGTTGTCGAACGAGGCGTAGTAGTCGACGTTCTTGGTGCCGAGGATCAGCCGGTCGTAGGCGATGACCGGGATCTTGGCGTCCGCGGCCTCCTGGAGCACGTTGTTCAGGGATTTGTTGTCGATGGCCGCGACGATCAGGCCCTTGACACCCTGGGTGATCAGGTTCTCGATCTGCGAGACCTGGGTGTCCGGGTCGTCCTCGCCGTAGACCAGCTTGGTCTTGTAGCCCTGGGCCTCGAGGTTCTTGACGACGTTCTTGCCGTCCGCGATCCAGCGCTCGGACGACTTCGTCGGCATCGCGATGCCGATGGTGCCGCCCTTGCTGCTGCCGGCCTTCTCCTTGCTGCCGCCCGCGCTGTCCTGGCCGCAGGCGGACAGGGTGAGGGCGAGGGAGGCGGCTGCGGCTATGGCGGCTATGGCGGCTCTGCGGTTGCGCATGTGATCAGTCCTTGTTCTTCTCGTCGTTGAGAGTCATTGCGGGCGGTGCTCCCGGCGGCCCGTCAGGCGCCGGAGGGAAAGCGGTTGAGCGGTCCGGGCAGCCGGGAGCCGAGCGGCGCCATGTCGCCGTCCGCGCCGTGCCGGGCGAGCAGGTCCAGGGCGAGGCGGCCGCGCCGCACCCGCTCCCGGGCGGTGTCCAGGGTCACGTCCCGCAGGTGGGTGCCCCACGGGTAGATGCCCGGGGCCTTGGACAGACCGAATTTCAGGTAGAGCGGTGCGCCGCGGCGGATCAGCTCGGCGACCTCGTACATCCGGACGTAACCGCCGAGGTCGTCGGGGGCCTCGATGTACATGTCCATGGGGGCGCCGGACGCCCGGCGGATCTCGGTGAGGTGATCGAGCGTCAGATCGCTGGGCACGTTGACGGAGTCGGCGCCGAGGCGCTCGTACACGGCGTACGACGCCGGGTTGACCGGTCCGATCAGCGCCGAGACCTTCAGCGTGGTGTCGGCCGGGATGATGCCGGTCTCGCGCGCCCGGTGCAGCGTCCAGAGCACGCCCTCGTCGGCGACCAGAAGGCACTTGACGCCCAGCTCGGTTGCCCGGACGGCGTCCTCGACACAGCCGGCGACCGCGTCGTGGCCTCGGGCGCGCAGGCCGGCACCGCGTGAGTCGGTGCGTACCGAGCCACCGATGTCCCAGGTGCCGCGCGGGCCGGTGAACAGGCAGAGTTCGATGTCGCGTTCTTCGGTGGCCTCGACCATCTCGGTGATCTCGGCGTCGGTGAGCATCCACACGCCGCTGCCCTGGCTGATCCGGTGGATCGGCACGTCGAGCCGGGAGGACTCCTTGAGCACGACCGCCAGCGCCTCGGGACCCTCGCACGAGGGGATCTCGGTGCGCCAGCGGCCGCCGCCCGGGAACGTGTGGGGCGAGGCGTCGGCGGGGTCGAGGGCGGGCGCGCCCAGGCCCAGGGTGGTGAGCGCCTGCTCACCGGGCCGGCGGGCTGCCGTGGCGGAAGCGTCGGTCACAAGCTGTCCTTCGTGTTCGATATTTCGGACAAGGTTCGCGTCTCTGGGTGTGAAAAGGGCTCGGTGGTACGCCGGTCACGGCGCCGTCAGGTGACGCCGTGACCGGCGTACGACTAGGGACGGAGCAGCACCTTGCCGACTTTCGGGTCGCCGGCTCCCACCAGCTCGATGGCCTGCGAGAACTCGGTCAGCGGCAGCTCGTGCGTGACCAGGGGCAGCGGGTCGAGCAACCCGGCGCCGAAGACCCGTACCGTGTGCGCCCAGGCGTCCGGCGGCGCCCCGAAGACGGAGTGCACCTCCAGCTGCCGTACGACGAGGTCGGTCGGGTCGAGACCCTCGGCGCCCGGCGCCGGGATACCCGTGAGGACCAGCCGTGCGCCGCGCCTGCGCTGGGTGGCGGAGGTGCGCGCGGCGGACGCGGACCCGGCGGTCTCGATCACGACGTCGAAGTCGCCTGGCAGTTCCTGGTCCCTGGTCCGGAACGCGGTCGCGCCGAACTGCCGCGACAGCGCCTCCCGGTCGCGGCGCGTACCGACGACCAGCAGCTCCGAGGGCGAGATCGCCTTCAGGAACTGCACCGCGAACATCCCGAGGGTGCCGGTGCCGACCACCGCGACCCGCTCGCCCGGCCGGGCGTTCCCCTTGAGCGCCGCGGCCGCGATGCAGGCGGCCGGCTCCAGGAGGGCGGCGGCGGTCAGGTCCGCGTCGTCCGGCAGCGCGTGCAGCAGGCGGGCCGGAAGCGTGAGCGTGGCTGCCATGGCGCCCGGCTGGGTGAAGC
>NZ_JBHYKH010000397.1:0-8524 GCF_042741275.1 Streptomyces sp. NPDC058964 | reverse complement strand
GGAGACGGATTTCTTGGTCGAAAACCCATCTACCAGGGGCTTCACCTGTCTGTCAGCCCAACTGCCCGTCCAACCCGCCAGGTTGGAAAGAGCTCAGTTGCATCCTCCTCCGGATGCACGCTGCTCGTCTACCGGAGTTGTTCTGTTCCGCCATTCGGGGGGAATGCCCATCCAATCTCATCATCATATGACTTCGACGGGAATCAACTGCACCGTGGGCGCGACAGGGATTCGCTCGCTCGATACCGACCTGTTCACGCTCAATGGTGATACCCGCGTACTCGGTGCCTGCCGGCACCGGAGGAGATAGGACTCGCATGCGTGTACCGCGACGTCTCGTAGTGAGGGATTCTCCAGTCGGTGTTACCCGGACAACGCCGGGTTCCTCCTCCGGCACGGTCGGCCTGGCCCCCGCCGGCACTCCCTGCGCCGAGCGAGTCCCGTACCGCTCGGACGGGAGACGCCGCTACCGGCTCGACACGCGCGGCTGACTGCCCACCGCCACGGGACGAAGCCGCCGCGGCAGCAGCCTGCGGGGATCGCGAACGGCTCGCCGTGTTCCGAACAGGGAACTGCCACCCCGGTCACGTTTTCTACGGCGTCGGAGTGAGGCGCGCGGACGGAAGCCGAAGGGCAGGGAAATCGACAAGGAGACGTCAATGAGACGCATCAGTATGTGCTGCACCATCGCCGCCGTCACCGCGATGACCGCCGGCCTGGCCACTTCGCCCACCGCCGCCGCCCAGCGCGACATTCAAGTGACGTGCAGTACATCCGACCTGATCAGCAAGCTCAAAAACGCCCAAACGGGAGACACCTTCCAACTCGCGAGAAACTGCACCTACTCTCTCACCACCCCCTACCAGGGAGGCGATGACGGGCTGCCGCCCATCAAAAAGCGGATCACCATCCACGGCCGCGATTCGACCATCAGCCGCGACCCGGCATTCGGCAACCAGTTCCGGATCTTCGACATCGCCGCCGGTGGTGACCTCCACGCCGACGATCTGACCATTCAGCAGGGGAACGCCTCCGGCGACGGCGGCGGCATCCTGGTTCAGTCGGGGGGCAGTCTGGAGCTCCAGGACAGCTCGCTGATCGACAACATGGCAAATGACGGTGGGGGAGTGGCCGTCCAGGGCAAGGCGACCATCCAGAACACCTTCGTCGGCTACAACACCGCCGATTTCGCGGGCGGAGGACTGTTTTGCGCCGGTTGTACGCTTCAGGTGACCCGCGGCTCCGATTTCTACGAGAACTCCGCGACGGGATTCGGAGGTGGCGTCGACATCGAATCGGGCTCGGGAACGTTGCTGTTCGATGACACGACTCTCGAAGAAAACATGGCTCCCACCGGTGCGGCCCTCGAAACCGAGAGAGCCACAGTGGAGGTCGACCGCGGCCACGTCACCCACAACACCACAACTTCGAAGAGTGGCGGCGGAGCCCTCTACAACGGGGCCAGCCCGCAAACGGGTTCGCTGACGCTCGACCACACGGACGTCACCGAGAACCTCTCGTCCGGTATCGGAAGTGGCATCTTCAGCGAGACCAAGCTCACGCTCCGCAGCAGCACCGTGTCCAACAACCGTGCCAACGGGACCAAGTCAAAAGCCGGAGGCATCTACAAGGCCAGCGGCAATGTCACCCTGGACCACAGCAGGGTCCGTGAGAACGTCTCCACACTCGCTCCCGGTGGTGTCTACAACGACACAAGCGGGACCTTCAGCGTCATTCACTCCTCCATCACGGCCAACAAGCCCACCAACTGCAAGGGGAGCCCGGCCCCCGTGCCCGACTGCGTCAATTGACCCAGTCTCCACTCACCCACACGTCGGCGACGATGCCAGAACCCATGGTGCGGGCCTCCGCGACCTCCGGGAGGCCCCCTCCTGGGAGGAGGGGACGATGAGCGAGATGGCCGCTGTTCACTGACGGCCGGGCGGCCGGACGGCGGGGCGGGAGGGCGTTGCGGATCGCCTCGGCCACCTGGTCGTACTTGAGCCGGCAGGTCATCAGGCAGCGCCGCGGGGTGCGGCGGCGGCCTCGGACTGGACGCACCCCGTGCGGTCCACCTACTTCCCGTGGCGGTCGGGGTGCTCGGGAGAGCCGGCCATGGTCGGAGTGAGGCGCGGGCGGCGTCTCGTCAGACACCTCGGGAGCGCAGGAGGGTGGGAGATGAGTCCCGGGAGCCGAACTGTCTCGGTCTGCCCAGCGCCCGGGATGCGACTTGCACACGTGGCCTCTTCTTCCCGAACCAGCTTGCTGCGGCCGGTGCGCCTTTCCCTGCGGTGATGGTTTGCGAACGTTCGCTACAAGCGGCTTACTGGGCCACGTGCTCACAGACCACCCAGGCCGTGGTGCTCACGGAACCGTAGGTGAAGTTCGGGTCTGCTTCGGCCTGCCACATGATGGGAGCAGTCACGACAGATCCCCCCCCACCGGGTGGGTGTCCCTCAGAACGCCGTTCGTGACCGACCCGCCGCCGCCGACAGCGGCATCACCGACGTTGCAGGCTGCGGTCGCTGACAGGCCGGTGGGACCGGCCGTGGCGGTCACAACGTAGTGCCTGATCGTTGTGGGAGGACCGGTGGGACCGGTGGGACCGGTGGGGCCGGGCGGGCCGGAAGGGCCGGTGGGTCCGGGCGGGCCGGGGATGCCCTGCTGGCCGTTGCCGTTGTGATGGTTGTCGTTGCCCCCGTGTCCATCGCCCGACGGCGTGGGGCCAGTCGGACCGTGCAGCGCCACTGCACTCTCACTGCTGGTCTTGTGGACGCCACCGGCGATGGCCGTTGTACCCCAGGCAGGGTTGAGCGTTACAGCGAACGCGCCGACCGCCACAAGAGATCCTTACGGATTAGAGGGATCCAGATTGCAAGCAACCGTTCTCGAACTGCTTCATTCGCATCCGGATCACGTCGTCCTGGATCCCGCACGAGATCACTTTCACTCCCGTCCGTTGAATAATCGCGATTCCAGTCCGTGAAGAAGCCAACCAATCGGAAGGCCCGCACTGGCTAGCCCAATAATTGGGAGACTTAGCGTTGAATTGAGGTTCTACAGAGTCGACGCAAGCCTGGAGAGGCGAAGACGGTAGACCGGACCGGCGACCTACCGGAGAATCCGGTCACCACCGTCACCCCCGTCGCCGCCTTCTGGTGCCCTTGCACCCGAGGAGCATGCCCCCCGCCCCTCGCCACCCACCCCGCACAACCGACCCGCGATCAAAAGCATCAAATCGAGCACCATACCCAGTGATCAACAACCGTGAAGCCCATCAGTCACAACCAACAGTTGTGCCCATAAAGTATCGGCATGGACCTCGAGACCGTCCGGACCTTCGTCGCCGCGGCCGATGCGGGGCAGTTCCAGGAAGCCGCCGCCGAGCTGGCGGTCACCCAGCAGGCCGTGTCCAAGCGCATCGCCGCGCTGGAGCGCAACCTCGGCGTGCGGCTGTTCGTCCGCAGCGCGCGCGGCGCCGAGCTCACCATCGACGGTCAGGCGTTCCTGCCCCACGCACGCGAGCTGCTGCGCGTCGCCGAGCGTGCGGTCGCGTCCGTGCGTACCGGCAGTCGTCCGCTGCGCGTCGATGTGATCGCCTCGCGCGGCGCGGCGTCGGGCCTGATGCGCGGCTTTCACCGCGCGCACCCCGAGGTCGAGCTCGACGTGGTGATGCTGCTCGACATCGAGACGGCCGTCGCCGCCATCCGGTCCGGTGCGATCGACGCGTCCTTCCGCGCCGTCGCCGCGCCCGGCCGGCCCCTTCCCGAGGACATCGAGTCCGTCCGGGTGCTCGACGAGGCGCTCCAGCTCCTCACGGGCCCCGCCCACGCGCTGGCGGGCGCCCGGTCGGTGGCCCTCGCTCAGCTCGCCGGGCACCGGATCTGGATGCCCGGCATCGTCCCGGGTACCGAGTGGGCCGCCTACTACGACGACCTCGTCGCCGAGTTCGGCCTCACCATCGAGGCGACCGGCCCCAACTTCGGCTCCGACGCACTCCTCGATACCGTCGCCGACACCCCCGCCCTGGCCACCTTCATGGGCGAGCACACCCGCCTCGTCTGGCCCGCTGACCACGGGCTGCGCCGCATCCCGGTGACCGACCCGACGCCCGTCTACCCGCACTCGCTCCTCTGGCACCGCGACAACCCCCACCCGGCGCTGGCCACCCTCCGTACCCACCTCGCCACTGCGGCGACCGGCCACGACGCGGCCGGGACCTGGACACCCGGCTGGGTGATTCCGCGTTGAACGCCGCCGTGCCCTGGTGGGACTCCTGGAAGACAATGCCGATTGTGCGGCGGTGCGGCTCGGCCGCCTCGTCGCAGCTCCTGTGGTGCGCGCGCCAGGAGGCTGGACTTGCCGGGGAAGGACGGGCCACCGCCGCCGTCAGGCTGCCCGGGGCACCTGTGGACTGACGCGATTCCAGGGCTGCCAGCCGGCGCCGTCGGGGCAGGTGAGGACTACCGTGGGGAACATTGACCGGCACGCTCTTCGGTTGGGCGGAACAGTCCTCGCCGCGGCCGCACCCGGCGTGCTGTGCCTGACGTGAGGGGGGTCGGGATCGGTGTGAGACTGGGCACGGAAGGGGTGATCCCCGTGCCGGACCCACCGCACGCGTCCGCCGGTCCGGACGCCGCCATCGACGAGAATCGGCTGGAAGAGCTGATCATCGAGGCCCAGACGGCCCTTCCGGTCGAACTGCCCGCCCTGGCGAACCGGTGCGCCTCCGCCCTCGGCCTGGACACCGTGCTGATCTACCTCGCCGACCTGCAACAACGGCTGCTCATTCCACTCGACGAGGCCATGGAGCCGCTGCCGGTGTCCAGCTCGTCGGCCGGCTGGGCGTACCGCACCGTCGCTCCACGGGTGGCCGACGCCGACGACGGCGTGATCGTCTGGATGCCACTGGTCGACGGTGCGGAGCGGCTGGGCGTGCTGGCGGTGCGGACCGCCTCGCTCGACGGGGTGCGGATGCGCCGCAGCAGGATGCTGGCTCATCTGTTCGCCATGCTGATCACGTCCAAGCGCGCCTACAGCGACTGGCTCGCCGCCCGCACCCGCACCCGGACCATGCAGTTGCCCGCCGAGATGCTGCGGGCCTTCCTGCCACCCCGCACCATCGGCAGCAGAAGGTGCGTCTCGACCGCGGTCGTGGAACCGGCGTACGACATCGGCGGCGACGCCTTCGACCACTCGGTGGTCAAGAACGTGCTGCACACCATGATCCTCGACTCCATGGGCCACGATCTGACCTCCGGCCTGACCGCGTCGGTCGCCATGGCGGCGGCGCGCAACACCCGTCGCGGCGGTGGCGACCTGGCCGAGGTCGTCGGCTCCGTCGACCAGGCGCTCGCCCGGTGGCTGCCCGACCACTTCTGCACCGGCGTGCTGTGCCGGCTCGATGCGGTCACCGGGGTGCTGCGCTGGGTCAACTGCGGTCACCCTCCGCCGTTGCTGATCCGTGCCGAGCGGGTGCTCGCCGGGGCGCTGGACAGCCCCCCGCAGCCCCCGCTCGGCCTGGCCGGCGAACTCGCCCCGGCATCCCGGCAGGTCCAGGAGACGACACTGGAACCGGGCGACCACGTCCTGCTCTACACCGACGGCGTCGTGGAGGCACGCGACGCGGACGGAGTGGAGTTCGGTCTCGACCGGTTCACCGACTTCATCATCCGCTCCTCCGCGGCCGGCCAGCGCCCGGCCGAGGTGCTGCGGCTGCTCATCCACGCCATCCTCGACCAGCAGCACAACCAGCTGCGGGACGACGCGACCATCCTGATCTTCGAATGGCGCCCGCAGCACCAGTGACGCGGTACTGCACCGAGCCACGCTGTGCTCGCACGCCGAGCATGAATGCACGGTCGAACTGAACGACAGCAGCACTGCCGACGGCCTGCTCCGTCTCCGTCTCCGTCTCCGTCTCCTGGATATTTCCGTGGGCGAATACGGCGGACATCATTACTGCGGTCGCAGGTCCGCAGGGCTTCCGGTTCACGGTTTCCCGCCCCATCGAGTCCGGGAAATGGTGGGCTCCACGACTCGGATTTCTGGAAGACCGTCGCCGTCGCAGCCAGCACCGCAACGTCTCCCGCTCCTGAGCGGGCCGACGCCCCGCCGTCCGCACAGGGTCGGCAGATCGGTACTCGTGGCCCCGACGCTACGCGTCCCGGGTATTCCCGCGGCCACCCCGCACGACAGCCAGGCACTCGTTCCGCTGGGCTGCGGCATACCGCCCGTCCGCTCCCGCCGCGGCCGACGGCGTCGCCGACCGGGCAGGCTTCACGGCGACAAGGGCTACGACTCCGGCCAACTGCGGCGCTGGTCGCGTGGCCGAGGCATCACACCGCGGATCGCCCATCAGGGGTACGGATGTCAGCGGGCGACTCGGCCGGCATCGCTGGGTTCATGCCGCCGATGCGAGCGGTCGCGAACACCGGAGCACAGTCGGCGATGTTGTCACCACCAGTGGCGAAGGTGACCGCGGCGAAGTCCAGGACCTCGGGGCTGTCTTCCTTGGATCGGGGACGCGACAGGTGATGCGGTCTGTGACCCCGCGCTCGTCGAGGGGGCCAGGTTCCGAAGGCGCTCGAGTCGCCGCCGGGACCGGATCGGCACGTTTCGTCGAACATCTACCAATGAACGAAACCTTGTGGCTACTGTTGCAGGACACCTAAAATAGTCCTGCTGCTTCTCGTGTTCAGCGAAAGTTCTTCGGTAGAACGGCTATCGAGAGTAGGTGCCTCCATGACGGTTGCTGCTGTGTCGACGGTCCACCCGGATGAGGTGCACGAGAGGCTCGGCCACTACGTGCTGACCGACGGTTTCAAGCTTGTGCTCGACCTGCTCGCCAGTCAGGGCTCGTGGATCGTGGACGCGCGCACCGGTGAGAAGTTCCTCGACCTCTACTCGTTCTTCGCGTCCGCTCCGCTGGGGCTCAACGCGCGAGGAATGGCGGACGATCCGGAGTTCATGGCCCTGCTTGCACAGGTCGCCGTGAACAAACCCGCCAACCCCGACATCTACACCACGCACTACGCCGAGTTCGTCGAGACGTTCGCCCGGGTGCTGGGTGATCCGGCCCTGCCGAGACTGTTCTTCGTCGAGGGCGGGGCGCTCGCCGTGGAAAACGCGCTCAAGACGGCGTTCGACTGGAAGAGCCGCCGCAACGAGGCCGCAGGCCGCTCACCCGCGCTCGGCACCAAGGTGCTCCACCTCCGGCGGGCGTTCCACGGCCGCAGCGGCTACACCCTCTCGCTGACCAACACCGAGCCCAACAAGACCGCCCGTTTCCCCAAGTTCGACTGGCCGCGCATCGACGTACCCGCTGTGCGGTTCCCGCTCGAGCAGCACCTTGCCGAGGTCGAGGAGGCCGAGCGGCGGGCCTTCGAGCAGGCGCGGCGAGCGTTCGAGGACAACCCGCACGACATCGCCTGCTTCATCGCCGAGCCGATCCAGGGCGAGGGTGGCGACAACCACATGCGCCCGGAATTCCTGCAGGCGGTGCAGGCGCTCTGTCAGGAGCACGACGCGCTGTTCGTACTCGATGAGGTGCAGACCGGGGTGGGGATCACCGGCACCACCTGGGCCTACCAGCAACTGGGCCTCGAACCCGATATCGTCGCCTTCGCCAAGAAGGTCCAACTCGGCGGCATCATGGCCGGTCGCCGGGTCGACCAGGTACCCGACAACGTCTTCCGGGTCTCCGGGCGGATCAACTCCACCTGGGGAGGCGGCCTGGTGGACATGGTCCGGGCACGCCGCATCCTGGAGATCGTCGAAAGGGACGACCTGGTGGCCAATGCTGCTGCCGTGGGATCGTGGTTCCTCGCCGAACTGCATGATCTCGAAGACCGACACGCACCGGTGACCTCCAACTCGCGCGGACGCGGACTGATGTGCGCCATCGATCTGCCCGACGACGGCGTCCGTGACGAGGTGGTACGACGGTTGCGCACCGAGGAGCAGGTCATCGCACTGCCCTGCGGTGAACGTACGGTGCGTTTCCGCCCCGCCCTTTCCATCACCCAGGAGGAGCTCGGAATCGCCCTGCGGGCCCTCGACCGGGTCCTGGCCGGTCTGCACTGATCCCGTACAAGCCGACAAGGAGCAAAGTCATGGCCCGTTCCGTCGCCTCGATCGTTGCCGGCCACCTGGTCGCCGGCGCTCCCGGCGGGACTCTTCAGCGCACCAATCCCGGCCGCACCGCCGAGCTGGTCACCGAGGTCTCGCTCGGGGACGCCTCGACGTTCGTCGAGGCCGCCAAGGCCGCGAAGGCGGCTCAGCGGTCCTGGGCGGACACGCCGGCGCCGGTACGCGGATCCGCCATCGGAAAGATCGGCCGGCTCGTCGAAGCCAACAAGGACCGCCTCGCCCGTATCGTGACGGCAGAGATCGGCAAGCCGTTGGCCGCGGGACACGGCGTGGTGCAAGTGTTAATCGAACCCAGCGACTTGGTCCTGGGCGAGGGCCCCCGGCTGTTCGGGCAGACGGTGCCCACCGAGAAGCCCGACCAGCACCAGTTAAA
>NZ_JBHYKH010000396.1:0-8533 GCF_042741275.1 Streptomyces sp. NPDC058964 | reverse complement strand
CGGGGGCGCGCCCCCACACCGCCCCGCCCGACGGCGGACCCACAGCAGCACGACTCGCACGACTGCACGAAGGGGAAGCCATGACAGCGACGACCGACGGAAGCACCGGGGCCGCCCTGCCGCCCCGCGCTGCCGCGGCCAGCGAAACCGACATCACCACTCCCGTGGCGGCCGGGGTACAAGAAGCCGCCGGGCGCGCCGTCAGGCTCGCCACCGACTTCCTGCTCTCCCGGCAGGACGCCGAGGGCTGGTGGAAGGGCGACCTCGAGACCAACGTCACCATGGACGCCGAGGACCTGCTGCTCCGTCAGTTCCTGGGCATCCGCGACGAGGCGACCACCAGCGCCGCAGCGCTCTTCATCCGCGGCGAGCAGCGCGAGGACGGCACCTGGGCCACCTTCTACGGCGGTCCCGGAGAACTCTCCACCACCATCGAGGCGTACGTCGCCCTGCGACTGGCCGGCGACGAGCCCGAGGCCCCCCACATGGCCAGGGCCTCCGCCTGGATCCGCGAACGGGGCGGCATCGCCGCCGCCCGCGTCTTCACCCGGATCTGGCTGGCCCTGTTCGGCTGGTGGAAGTGGGAGGACCTGCCCGAACTCCCGCCGGAGCTGATCTACTTCCCCAAGTGGATGCCGCTCAACATCTACGACTTCGGGTGCTGGGCCCGGCAGACCATCGTGCCGCTCACCGTCGTCTCCGCGAAGCGCCCCGTACGTCCCGCGCCCTTCCCGCTCGACGAGCTGCACACCGACCCGGCCGAGCCCAACCCGCCCCGGCCGCTCGCTCCCGCCACGACCTGGGACGGAGCCTTCCAGCGCCTGGACAAGGCACTGCACCGGGTCCGCAGGGTCGTGCCGCGCAAGCTGCGCCGGGCGGCGATGAACTCCGCCGCCCGCTGGATCGTCGAGCGGCAGGAGAACGACGGCTGCTGGGGCGGCATCCAGCCGCCGGCCGTGTACTCGATCATCGCCCTGTACCTGCTCGGGTACGACCTCGAACACCCCGTCATGCGCGCGGGACTCGAGTCGCTGGATCGTTACGCCGTGTGGCGCGAGGACGGCGCCCGGATGATCGAGGCGTGTCAGTCCCCCGTGTGGGACACCTGCCTGGCGACCATCGCGCTCGCCGACGCCGGGCTCCCCGCGGATCATCCGCAGCTGGTCAAGGCCGCCGACTGGATGCTCGGCGAGGAGATCGTACGGCCCGGCGACTGGTCCGTACGGCGTCCCGGACTCCCGCCGGGCGGCTGGGCGTTCGAGTTCCACAACGACAACTACCCCGACACCGACGACACCGCCGAGGTGCTCCTCGCCCTGCGCCGGGTCAGGCACCACGACCCGGAGCGGGTGGAGAGGGCGATCGCGCGCGGGGTGCGCTGGGAACTCGGCATGCAGTCCAGGAACGGCGCCTGGGGAGCCTTCGACGCCGACAACACCAGCCCCTTCCCCAACCGGCTGCCGTTCTGCGACTTCGGCGAGGTCATCGACCCGCCCTCGGCCGACGTCACCGCGCACGTCGTCGAGATGCTCGCGGTCGAGGGGCTCTCCCACGACCCGCGCACCCGGCGCGGCATCGAGTGGCTGCTCGCCGAACAGGAGCCGGACGGCTCGTGGTTCGGACGCTGGGGCGTCAACTACATCTATGGCACCGGGTCGGTGGTGCCCGCGCTGACCGCCGCCGGGCTCCCCGCCTCCCACCCGGCGATCCGCCGGGCCGTGACCTGGCTGGAGAGCGTCCAGAACGACGACGGCGGCTGGGGCGAGGACCTGCGCTCCTACAAGCACGTCAAGGAGTGGAGCGGCCGCGGCGCCTCCACCGCCTCCCAGACCGCCTGGGCGCTGCTCGCGCTCCTGGCCGCGGGGGAGAGGGACTCCAGGGCCGTCGAGCGCGGCGTCGAATGGCTCGCGGCCACCCAGCGGGCGGACGGCTCCTGGGACGAGCCGTACTTCACCGGCACCGGCTTCCCCTGGGACTTCTCCATCAACTACCACCTCTACCGGCAGGTGTTCCCGCTCACCGCACTCGGCCGCTATGTGCACGGCGAGCCGTTCGCCGTCGCGCACCCCGTGAAGGCCGCCGGACGGGGCGCCGCGAAGCCCCTCGCCGAGGCCAAGGGGAGTTGATGAGCGCACAGCCCGCCCCGGCCCCGCTGCTGATCGCCTGCGCGCTCGGCATCGAGCACCTCGCCCTGCGCTCGCGCGACCACGGCGGAGCCGGCGGGCCGGTCACCGTCCTGCGCACCGGCATGGGGCCCAGGGCGGCGGAACGCTCCGTCGCCGACCGGCTGGCCGACCCGGCCTTCGCCGGCGCGGCCGTCCTGGCCACGGGCTTCTGCGCGGGACTCGCCCCCGGTATGCACCCCGGCGACCTGATCGTCGCCGAGGAGACTCGTGACCCGCGCGGAAACGTCACCTGCGTGGGCACCGGCCTGCTGGTCGAGGAACTCGCGCGCACCGTGCCCGGCCGCGCCGTCCACACCGGGCCGCTCACCGGCTCCGATCACGTGGTCCGCGGCCAGGAACGTTCCGACCTGCTCGCGACCGGCGCGATCGCCGTCGACATGGAGTCCGCGGCCACGCTCCTGAGCGCCGTCCGCGCGGGTGACCGCCCCGTTGCGGCCGTACGGGTGGTCGTGGACGCTCCAGAACATGAACTCGTCCGGATCGGCACGGTGCGCGGTGGAATATCGGCTTTCCGCGTCCTTCGATCCGTCATTCCCGCTTTCTACGAATGGCACCGTTCTTTGCTGCTCCCTCGGAGGTGAGCCAGATGGCCATGCCGCTGCGTCAGTCCATCAAGGTCGCTACATACCTGCTCGAACAGAAACTGAGGAAGCGGGACAAGTTCGCTCTGCTGGTCGAACTGGAGCCGTTGTTCGCCTGCAACCTCAAGTGCGAGGGCTGCGGCAAGATCCAGCATCCGGCGGGCGTCCTCAAGCAGCGCATGCCCGTCGCGCAGGCTGTGGGAGCGGTCCTGGAGTCCGGTGCTCCGATGGTGTCCATCGCCGGCGGCGAGCCGCTGATGCACCCCCAGATCGACGAGATCGTACGGCAGTTGGTGGCGAAGAAGAAGTTCGTCTTCCTCTGCACCAACGCGCTGCTGATGCGCAAGAAGATGGACAAATTCAAGCCGTCGCCCTACTTCGCCTGGGCGGTGCACATCGACGGACTGCGGGAGCGGCACGACGCCTCGGTGGCCAAGGAGGGCACCTTCGACGAGGCGGTGGAGGCCATCAAGGAGGCCAAGCGGCGCGGTTTCCGGGTGACCACCAACTCGACCTTCTTCAACACCGACACCCCGCAGACAGTCGTGGAGGTGCTGAACTTCCTCAACGACGACCTGCAGGTCGACGAGATGATGCTCTCGCCCGCCTACGCCTACGAGAAGGCCCCGGACCAGGAGCACTTCCTCGGCGTCCAGCAGACCCGCGAGCTTTTCAAGAAGGCCTTCTCGGGCGGCAACCGCAGGCGCTGGCGGCTCAACCAGAGCCCGCTCTTCCTGGACTTCCTGGAGGGCAAGGTCGACTTCCCGTGCACGGCGTGGGCGATCCCGAGCTACTCGCTGTTCGGCTGGCAGAAGCCCTGCTACCTGATGAGCGACGGCTACGTGGCCACGTACCGGCAGCTCCTGGAGGAGACCGACTGGGACGCGTACGGCCGCGGAAAGGACCCGCGGTGCGCCAACTGCATGGCGCACTGCGGCTATGAGCCGACCGCGGTCCTGGCCACCATGGGCTCCCTCAAGGAGTCGCTGCGGGCCGCCCGCGACACCATGACGAGCGGAAAGCAGCAGTGACGTCATGACCGCCATTCCCCTGGGCGTCCCCGAGGTACCGGCCCGGCCGATCGCCGAGCGGCGCGTGTCGCGGCAGATCCACGTCGGGCCGGTGGCCATCGGGGGCGGGGCCCCGGTGTCCGTGCAGTCGATGACCACGACCCGTACCTCGGACATCGGCGGCACCCTGCAGCAGATCGCGGAACTCACCGCGTCCGGCTGCCAGATCGTCCGCGTCGCCTGTCCCACGCAGGACGACGCCGACGCGCTCGCGACCATCGCCCGCAAGTCGCAGATCCCGGTGATCGCCGACATCCACTTCCAGCCCAAGTACGTCTTCGCCGCCATCGAGGCGGGCTGCGCGGCGGTGCGCGTCAACCCGGGCAACATCAAGAAGTTCGACGACCAGGTCAAGGAGATCGCCAAGGCGGCCAAGGACCACGGCACCCCGATCCGCATCGGCGTGAACGCGGGCTCGCTGGACCGGCGGCTGCTGCAGAAGTACGGCAGGGCGACCCCGGAGGCGCTGGTCGAGTCGGCCCTGTGGGAGGCGTCCCTGTTCGAGGAGCACGACTTCCGGGACATCAAGATCTCCGTCAAGCACAACGACCCGGTCGTGATGATCGAGGCGTACCGGCAGCTCGCCGCCCGGTGCGACTACCCGCTCCACCTCGGTGTCACCGAGGCCGGTCCCGCGTTCCAGGGCACGATCAAGTCGGCGGTCGCCTTCGGCGCCCTGCTCTCCCAGGGCATCGGCGACACCATCCGCGTCTCCCTCTCCGCCCCGCCCGCCGAGGAGGTCAAGGTCGGCATCCAGATCCTGGAGTCGCTGAACCTCAAGCAGCGCGGTCTCGAGATCGTCTCCTGCCCGTCCTGCGGCCGCGCCCAGGTCGACGTCTACAAGCTGGCGGACGAGGTCACGGCGGGCCTGACCGGCATGGAGGTCCCGCTGCGCGTCGCGGTCATGGGCTGTGTCGTCAACGGCCCCGGCGAGGCGCGCGAGGCCGATCTGGGGGTCGCCTCCGGCAACGGCAAGGGGCAGATCTTCGTCAAGGGCGAGGTCATCAAGACCGTCCCCGAGTCGAAGATCGTGGAAACCCTGATCGAGGAGGCCATGAAGCTGGCCGAGCAGATGGAGGCAGAGGGCATCGCCTCGGGCGAGCCTTCGGTGTCGGTCGCGGGCTGAGCCAGGCCCGGGCGGGCCCGTGTCCCGAGCGGGCCCGCGCCCCCAAAGGGGCACGGGGAACTGCGCGATCAGCCATGGACGGCCGGCAGCCGCCGGCGAACCGGAACCTCCCCGGGCTAGAAGGCGCACCCCCAAAGCAGCGCAGCTATAGTGCGGAGATCAGCAGAACCTCAGGGTGAGGCCCCGCACGTGTTGACCCAGACCACCTCACGGGTGCTCGATCCGAGCGACCTGGACGCCGCGCTCGCGGTCCTCGACCGCGAGCCCGTCGCGAACGCCTTCGTGACGTCCCGGGTACAGGTCGCCGGCCTCGACCCATGGCGGCTCGGCGGCGAGATGTGGGGCTGGTACGAGGACGGCATGCTGACGTCCCTGTGCTACGCGGGAGCCAACCTCGTCCCCATCTGCGCCACCCCCAGGGCCGTACGCGCCTTCGCGGACCGCGCGCGCAGGGCCGGCCGGCGCTGCTCCTCCATCGTCGGCCCCGCCGAGCCCACCACCGAACTGTGGCGGCTGCTGGAGCCGCACTGGGGCCCGGCCCGCGAGGTCCGCGCCCGCCAGCCGCTCATGGTCACCGACCACATGCCCGCCGACATCGCCCCGGATCCCTACGTCCGTCGCATCCGCAAGGACGAGATGGAGACGATCATGCCGGCGTGCGTGGCGATGTTCACCGAGGAGGTCGGCGTCTCCCCGCTGGCCGGCGACGGTGGGCTGCTGTACCAGGCACGGGTCGCCGAACTGGTCGGCTCCGGTCGCTCCTTCGCCCGTCTCGACGAGCACGGCAAGGTCGTCTTCAAGGCCGAGATCGGCGCGGCGACCGCCCAGGCCTGCCAGATCCAGGGCGTGTGGGTCGCCCCCGAGTACCGGGGGCGGGGACTCGCGGCGCCCGGCATGGTGGCCGTGCTGCGGTACGCGCTGGCGGACGTGGCACCGGTCGTGAGCCTGTACGTCAACGACTACAACACGGCGGCCAGGCGGACGTACCGGAGAGTGGGCTTCCAGGAGGTCGGCGCGTTCATGAGCATCCTGTTCTAGTTTCCCTTCCGGCTCCCCCGGCGTCGTGTTCCGGCCGCGGCCCACAGGCCTGTTCTGAGCCCGGTGCGCGCCCTGTAGTCTCCCCGCATGCTGCGCATTCCCGGTCACGGTGACCGCCATCCCGACGACATCGTGATCGGCCCGCTCGACCTGTCGGCCCGTGTCGACGAGGCCCTCGCCGTGCAGGCCGTCGCCTTCGGGCTGGGCGCCGACGAGGTCGCCGTACGCCGGCAGATCGTGCTGCGCCACATGACCTTCCCGGGCGCCCGCGCCCTCGGCGCCACCACCCCCGACGGCCGCCTGGCCGGATTCGTGTACGGCATGCCCAACGACCGCGCCCACTGGTGGTCCACCGTCGTGGAGCCCTACCTGCGCGCCCAGGGCCATGTCGAGTGGCTCGACGACTCCTTCGTGATCACCGAGCTGCACGTCCACCCGCGCCACCAGAACCGGGGCATCGGCCGCTCCCTGATCACCACGATCACCGACGGTGCCACCGAGCCCCGTTCGATCCTCTCCGCCATCGACACCGACAGTCCCGCCCGCGGCCTGTACCACTCCCTCGGCTACCGGGACCTGGCCCGCCAGGTGCATTTCCCCAGCGCTCCCAAGCCCTACGCCGTCATGGGTGCCCCTCTCCCGCTGCTCCGCCGCCAGGACATGGTTTAACCGATTTCCACCGGCACAGCGAGCCCGGCTAACCTCCTAGCCATCACCCTTTCCCGGCAGGAGTACGAGAACCATGGCGAACGCACCGGTCCAGCGCATGTCCCAGTTGATGGCGAAGACGCTGCGCGACGACCCGGCGGACGCCGAGGTCCTCAGCCACAAGCTCCTCGTCCGTGCCGGCTACGTCCGCCGCACCGCGGCAGGCATCTGGAGCTGGCTGCCGCTCGGCAAGAAGGTCCTCTCCAACGTGGAGCGGATCGTCCGCGAGGAGATGGACGCGATCGGCGCCCAGGAGGTGTCGCTCCCCGCCCTGCTCCCGCGTGAGCCGTACGAGGCGACCGGCCGCTGGGACGAGTACGGCCAGGAGCTGTTCCGTCTCCAGGACCGCAAGGGCGGCGACTACCTCCTCGGCCCCACCCACGAGGAGATCTTCACCCTGCTGGTGAAGGACCAGGCGTCCTCCTACAAGGACCTGCCGGTGATCCTCTACCAGATCCAGACGAAGTTCCGTGACGAGGCCCGCCCCCGGGCCGGCATCCTGCGCGGCCGCGAGTTCCTGATGAAGGACTCGTACTCCTTCGACCTGGAGGACGAGGGCCTCGCCCAGTCGTACGCCCTGCACCGCCAGGCCTACCAGCGCGTCTTCGAGCGTCTCGGTCTCGACTACCGCATCTGCGCGGCCACCGCGGGTGCCATGGGTGGCTCCAAGTCCGAGGAGTTCCTCGCCCCGGCCGGTGCCGGCGAGGACACCTTCGCCGACTGCCCGAACTGCGACTTCGCGGCCAACACCGAGGCGATCACCTACGAGCTCAAGCCCGTGGACGGATCCGGCGTGCCCGCCGCCGAGGAGATCCCGACCCCGGACACCCCGACCATCGAGACCCTCGCCGCCCACCTCGGCGTCCCGGCCTCCGCCACCCTGAAGAACCTCCTCGTCAAGGTCGACGGCGAGATCGTCGCCGTCGGCGTGCCCGGCGACCGCGAGGTCGACATGGGCAAGGTCGAGGCGCACTTCGCCCCGGCCGCCGTCGAGCTGGTCACCGCCGAGGACTTCGTGGGCCGTCCGGACCTGGTCCGCGGTTACGTCGGTCCGCAGGGCCTGGAGAAGGTCACGTACATCGCCGACCCGCGCGTGGCCCCCGGCACCTCCTGGATCACCGGTGCCAACAAGGAAGGCATGCACGCGAAGAACGTCGTCGCGGGCCGTGACTTCGAGGTCGACACCTACGTCGACGTCGTGGTGGTGCAGGAGGGCGACCCGTGCCCGAAGTGCGGCACCGGCCTCAAGCTGGACCGCGCCATCGAGATCGGCCACATCTTCCAGCTGGGCCGCAAGTACACCGACGCCCTCAAGCTCGACGTCCTCGGCCAGAACGGCAAGCCGGTCCGCGTGACCATGGGTTCCTACGGCATCGGCGTCTCCCGCGCGGTCGCCGCCATCGCCGAGCAGAGCGCCGACGAGCACGGCCTGGTGTGGCCCAAGGAGGTCGCCCCGGCCGACGTCCACGTCGTCGCGGCCGGCAAGGCCCTGCAGACCGAACTCGCCCTCGACGTCTCCGAGAAGCTGCGGGAAGCGGGCCTGCGCGTCCTGGTCGACGACCGGGCCGGTGTCTCCCCGGGCGTGAAGTTCACGGACGCCGAGCTCATCGGCGTACCGCAGATCCTGGTGGCGGGCCGCCGCTCCGCCGAGGGCGTCCTGGAGCTGAAGGACCGCAAGACCGGTGAGCGCGAGGAGCTGACGGTCGAGGAGGCGATCGCCCGCCTGACGGCCCGGTGACCCGGCCGTAGGACGCCCGACGCCCCGGGCCGGTGGGGCCCCCCCCCCCCCCGGGGGGGGGGGGCCGGCCCCCCCCCCCCACCCGC
>NZ_JBHYKH010000395.1:0-8534 GCF_042741275.1 Streptomyces sp. NPDC058964 | reverse complement strand
CCCGGGAGATGTCGACCACCTTGGGGGGCTCGATCCGGATGTCCGTCAGCTTCTCGACGGTCCGGATGGTGCAGGCCGAGCCGCCCATCGCGAAGGCGTAGTTGAACATCGTGAACGCCGGCTCGGTGCGGCGACCGTCCGCCCGCAGACAGCTCGGCACGTTCACCATCAGATCGCGGGGGAGGGACACGGCGGTGGCGCTGCGCCGGTCGGCCGCCAGGTGCAGCAGGATCGTGGTGTCGGACCGCTCGCTGCCCAGATCCCGTCCGTACTTGCGGTTGCCCTTCCCCGAACGCGTGTCGGACCCGATCAGCAGGATGTTCTGCGCGCCGCGCACCAGCGCGGTGGGCCGTTCCCGCTCGTACCGGGCGAGCTCGGCCGCCGCGGCCTCGTCAGGCGTGATGTTCGAGCTGAGCTTGGCGTACACGGCCCATCCGCCCCCGGCCGCCGCGAGCACCAGGAGGCCCAGCCCCAGCGAGGCACCCTGCACCCAGCGCCGCCGGCGCCTGCGTATCAGCCCGTCACCGGTGGCGGAGGCGCCGGCACCGGGACCGAGGGTGCCCGAGGGGGGCGAACCTGCGCTTTCGGTCACGGGCGCCCACCCCCTCACGGCGTACGAGCGTGTCGTCCTGCTCCTACGACCATGGCGCGGAAAGGGCCGCCGGGGCGGCCGGTACTACTCCGATCGGGTGAAGATCAGTGACGTGCGGCAGTCACCCGTTCGCTCTCGATCCGCTTCGCCAGGGCGTCCTCGTCCAGCTGCTCCAGATGGCGGCACAGCACCACGGACCCCCCGACGGCCAGCGGCGAGTACAGCCCCGCGCTGAGCCCCGCCCAGGTGTCGTACGGCAGCCCCGACAGCAGCCGGGAGCCGGGCCCGGTCAGGTCCAGCGAGGGCGCCTCCGCCCGCGCCCGCTCGACCACCTCGGCCCCCGTGTACTCCGCCCCCGCCACGATCAGCGCGGGCTCCTCCGGATCCACCGGCGCGAAGGGCGCGAACCGGTCCCCCTGGCTCGGCACCTCGACGGCGTAGTCCACGAAGCCCTCCGGTGGCCGCGGGAAGCGCCCGCCCAGCGGACGCAGCGCGAGGGCCACCCGCTCCCCGCGGCACGCCCGGGCCGCCTCCAGCGAGTCCGGGCCGCTCACGACGACGTCGGCCGCCGCCGGGTCACCGGCCACGTCCGCGATCGCGCCCACCGAGGAACACGCCAGCAGCCACACCGCCGTCTGCCAGTGCGCGGGCAGCAGCAACGCGACCCGGTCGCCGGGCCCCGCGGCAAGGTCGCCCTGAAGCAGGTTCGCCGTCTTGGCCACCCAGTTGGCGAAGGTGGCGACGGACAGTTCGACGCGTTCGCCCGTGGCGTCGTCGTAGAAGGTCACCAGGGGGCGTCCGGGATCCGCGGCGAGCGCGGAACGCAGCAGGTCGGCAGGGGTGCGATCGGTGGCGTTCACCCGCGCAAGCGTACGCGGCGCCAAGGCCGGGCACCGGCCGACGGGGCCACCGGTCCGGAGGAACGGCACCCGACGGCCCGTCAGTTGCCCGATGGGCGGATATGTATGAGTATGTCCGCGCTCAGAGGCATGCGTGGAATCCTCGCCTCCCCGTTCGGTGTCACGTGCGCGGCCGACCTGGACCTGCCCGCGTCCGCCGTCCCCACAAGGCCGGCGCCGACCGCGGAAAGGCTCACAGGCCCCGTCGGTCATTCGCGGTACCCACCGCTACCACGTCAGGAGCATGGGCCGGCGCGACGTCGGCTACAACTTCCTCGTCGGCAAGTGCGGAAACGTCTACGAGGGCCGCACGGGGACGGCGAAGGTCCTCATGGGTGCCCATGGGTGCCCACACCCTCGGTTTCAACAGCGACACCATGGGAATCGCGGTCCTCGGCACATTCGACTCGGCCAAGCCGTCCTCCGCCGCCGTGACGGCGGTCGCCAGACTCACCGCGCAGAAACTCGGGCTCGACGGGGCCAATCCGCGAGGAATGACATACCTGAAGTCCGAGGGTGGCAATCTCTACCCAAAGGGGAAGAACGTACGACTGAACGTGATCTCCGGCCATCGGGACGGGTTCGCCACGGAGTGCCCGGGTAAGCGGCTCTGCTCCAAACTCGGCGCCGCCCGTTCCGGCGCGGCCCGCTGCCAGGGGCGCTGAGGCCGGGGCGCGCGTTCCACCGCCGTCGGGGACAGCCGGGGGAAAACCGCATGCCGATGTCGCGGGACACCGCGCGGCTGTCGAGGGCGCCGTCGCACGGTCTGCATACACTGGCCGGCCGGAACACAGTTCGGCCGGTCCCGGCAGGAAGCAGAGACGACAGGTGACAGAAGCGATCCTCCTGGTCGGCGGCAAGGGCACTCGGCTCCGCCCGCTCACGGTGCACACTCCCAAGCCCATGGTCCCGGCGGCCGGAGTCCCGTTCCTCACACACCAGCTGGCGCGCGCGAGGGCGGCGGGCGTCGAGCACATCGTGCTCGCGACGAGCTATCTGGCCGAGGTGTTCGAGCCCTACTTCGGCGACGGCGCCGCGCTGGGCCTCCACATCGAGTACGTCACCGAGGAGGAGCCCCTCGGCACCGGCGGCGCGATCCGCAACGCGGCCGCGCACCTCCACTCGGGTCCCGACGAACCGGTGCTGGTCTTCAACGGCGACATCCTGACGGGACTGGACATCAGGGCGCTGGTGCGCACGCACGAGTCGACGGGCGCGGACGTGTCCCTGCACCTGACGAAGGTGACGGACCCCCGCGCCTACGGTCTGGTCCCCACGGACGGGACGGGCAGGGTCCTCGCCTTCCTGGAGAAGCCGCAGACGCCGGAGGAGATCGTCACCGACCAGATCAACGCGGGGGCGTACGTCTTCCGCCGTTCGGTCATCGACACGATCCCGGCGGGCCGCCCGGTGTCGGTGGAGCGGGAGACCTTCCCGAACCTCCTGTCCGCCGGAGCCCATCTGCAGGGTCTGGTGGACTCCACGTACTGGCTGGACCTGGGCACCCCCGCGGCCTTCGTCCGCGGCTCGGCGGACCTGGTCCTGGGCCGGGCGCCGTCCCCCGCGGTCCCCGGGCGCTGCGGCGACCGTCTGATCCTGCCGACGGCGAGAGTGGCGCCGGACGCGAAGCTGACGGGCGGCACGGTGGTGGGCGAAGGCGCGTTCGTCGCGGAGGGGGCACGGGTCTTCGGGAGCACGATCCTGCCGGGCGCCGTCATCGAACCCGGAGCGGTCGTCACCGACTCCCTCATCGGCACTCGCGCCCGCGTCGGCGAGCGCTCCGTCCTCACCGGCACGGTCATCGGCGACGGCGCGGTCGTCGGTGCCGACAACGAACTCCGCGAGGGCGTCCGGGTGTGGTGCGACGCCCGCATCCCGGCGGGGGCGCTCCGCTTCTCTTCCGACCAGTAGTCGTTGCGGGTGGGCAGGGGCGCCGCCCTTGGGGCCGCGCCCCGAACCCCCGTCGGCCTGCACGGCCTCGTCCTCGAACGCCGGACGGGCCCTGATCCCGGCCGGCGCCCACCTCACAACCGACCGATGTCGACGCGGGGCATCTTCGGAGCGCGTCGCGCCGGCGTCTTCCCGCTCAGCAGGATCAACCGGGCCGCCCGATGCCGCTGCCCCGCGTACGGCTCCAGCAGCTCCAGCATCACGGAGTCGTCCGCGTACCGGTCCCCGGCGAGCGCCCATCCCACGATCCCCGGCAGATGCAGATCCCCGACCGTCACCGCGTCCGGCGCCCCATGACTGCGCTGCACGGTCTCGGCCGACGTCCAGGGACCGATCCCCGGCACGACCTCCAGCCGCGCCTGCGCCGCTCCGGGCTCCATCCCGACCGCCTCCTCGAGCCGCGCGGCGACCCGCACGGCCCGCAGAATCGTCGACGCCCGCTTGTTGTCGACCCCGGCCCGATGCCACTCCCACGAGGGAATCAGCGCCCAGGTCCGGGGCTCCGGCATCACCCACAGCCGTCCGCCCGCCGCAGGCCCAGGCGCGGGCTCCCCGAACTTCCGGACCAGCAGCCGCCACGCCCGGTACGCCTCGTCGGTCGTGACCTTCTGTTCCAGGATCGACGGAATCAACGACTCCAGCACCAGGCCGGTCCGCGTCAGCCTGAGTCCCGGCCGCCGGTGCCGGGCGAGCGCCAGCAGCCGGTGCCGCGGCGCGAACGCGTCGGGGTCGTCGTCGGCGCCCAGCAGTTGCGGCAACCGGTCCAGCAGCCACTCGGCCCCCGGCCCCCACGCCTCGGCGCGCACCTCACCGCCGTGGACCGCCACCCGGAGCGTCCCCGGCCCGGCGGGTGTCCGGCTGGCCCGCCACACGGACCCGTCGGGCAGGGTCCGGAACGTCGGATCGGCAGGCCCGCGCCGCAGCGGCCCGAGCACCAGCCCGAGGTCCAGCGCCCCCTCGGGCACCCACCTGCGCACCCGCCCCGCCGCGCCGGCCTGCCGGGGCAGCCCCGTCCCGGCGGGCACGGCGACATGCCCACCGCGCACGGTCGTACGCGTGGGCCGCGGAGCGAATCGTCCTGCCACGAGTGGGATCCCCTGAGATACCTGAGACGCCGGAGCCGTCCTACGAGACTAGGCGGTCGTACGACATGGTCACCGGACCTCGATGAACGCGGCCGCCTTCCGCTCCGGCCGTGGCCGTGGGGCCCCGGCCGGATGTCCGACCGCCACCGCCCCCATGGGATCCCAGTCCGCCGGGAGGCCCAGCACCTCGCGGACCACGCCCCGGCAGAACATCGTCGACGACACCCACGCCGAACCCAGCCGCTCCCCGGCCAGCGCGACCAGGAAGTTCTGTACGCCGGCGCCCGTGGCGACCACGAACATCTCCCGCTCGGCCGCGTCCCGCCGCGCGTCGCCGTAGGTGTGCGAGCCGTCCATGACGAGACAGGGCACGACCAGGTACGGAGCGTTGCGCAGCACGTCCCCGCGCCGCACCCGCTTGGCGATCGACTCCTTGCTCTTGCCGTCCCGCCGCAGGTCGGCGATCCAGGCATCGCGCATCGCGTCGAGCAGCCGGGTCCGCGACTTCGCCGACTCCAGCAGCACGAACCGCCACGGCGTCGTGTGGTGCGGGGCGGGCGCGGTCACCGCCGCGGCCACCGCCCGGCGTACAGCCCCGGCATCGACGGGCTCGTCGGTGAAGGCCCGCACGGTGCGCCGCTGGGTCACCGCCTCGCGCACCGCCTCGGACGTCCCGAGCCGGAACATGTCGTCGCGCGCGTCGCGCACCAGGGCGCGGGCCCCCTCCCCGTCCTCCGCGGCCACCACGTGCGGCAGACCGCGCACCACGGCGACGGGCAGGCCGGCCGCCTTCCCCTTGACGAGGTCGCCCGCGGCGGCGAGTTCGTCCGCCGTCGCCACGACCGTCGCGCTGAGCGGATTGCCGTGCGCGTCGGTGGCCCCCCGCAGATCGTCCAGGACGCGTACGCCCGCGGCGCCGATCGCGACGTCCGTGAGCCCCGCGCGCCAGGGCCGCCCGAAGGTGTCGGTGACGACGACCCCGACCTCGACGCCGAGCGTGTCGCGCAGCCCGTCCCGGATCGCGCGCGCGGAGGCGTCCGGGTCCTGCGGCAGCAACAGCACCGTTCCCGAAGGGGTGTTGGAGGCGTCGACCCCGGCGGCCGCCATCACCAGGCCCTGCCGGTTCTCGACGATCCGCAGCGGCCCGCGCCGGGCCACGACCCGCACGGTCTCCGCGTCGATCGCCGCCTCCCGGTCGACCGCCTCGACGACCCGGCCCTCCGCCTTGGACACGATCTTGGAGGTGACGAGGAGCACGTCCCCGTCGACCAGCCCCGGCTCGGCGGAGGCGATCAGCTTGCCGAGGTCGTCGCCCTGCTGGACCTCGGGAATCCCGTCGACCGCCCAGACCCGGTACCCGGGCGCCGCGCCGCTCACGCCCCCCGCACCTCCTCCGCCAGCGCGAGTGCCTCCCGGGCCATCTGCGCGGCCGCGTCCAGGTCGGTCATCATCAGCGGTACGGCCCGGCAGCGGATGCCGGCCGTCTCGACCCGCTCCACCGTGCCCGCGTCCACGGTGTCGACGAGCCACCCGTCGAGCAGCCCCGAGCCGTAGTGCTCGGCCACCGCCGCGGCCGTGGACTCCACGCCGACCGCCGCGAGCACCTTGTCGGCCATCCCGCGCACGGGCGCGTCCCCGACGATGGGGGACAGGCCCACCACCGGCACGCCGGCGTCCGCGATCGCCTCCCGGACGCCGGGTACGGCGAGGATCGTGCCGATGGAGACGACGGGGTTGGAGGGCGGGAAGAGGATCACGTCCGCCTCCGCGATGGCCTCCAGGACGCCCGGTGCCGGCTTCGACTGCTCGGCCCCGACCGGCACGACGGCCTCGGCCGGGACCGACGCCCGCAGCCGCACCCAGTACTCCTGGAAGTGCACCGCCTTGCGCTCCCCGGGGCCCGCGGGGGAGCCGCTGTCAGGCAGTGTCACGGCCACGTGGGTCTCGACGCGGTCGTCCGTCATCGGGATCAGCCGCACGCCCGGCTTCCAGCGGTCGCACAGCGCCTCGGTCACCGCGCTCAGCGGATAGCCGGCGCTCAGCATCTGCGTCCGCACGATGTGCGTGGCGAAGTCCCGGTCGCCGAGCCCGAACCACTCGGGCCCGGCCCCGTACGCCGCGAGTTCCTCCTTCAGGTGGAAGGTCTCGTCGGCCCGCCCCCAGCCCTGCTCCTCGTTGATACCGCCGCCGAGCGTGTACATCACCGTGTCGAGGTCCGGGCAGACCTTCAGCCCGAAGAGGTGGATGTCGTCGCCGGTGTTGCCGATGACCGTGACGTCCGCGTCCGGCACGGCCTTCTTCAGACCGCGCAGGAACCGGGCACCGCCGATGCCGCCTGCCAGAACCACAATGCGCATGGGCCCAAGTCTTGCAGGCGGGTACGACAACGCGTCAGGCAGTCACCGGACGCGCCTCGCAGTGCGGGGCCGTGGCCGTGTGCATCGGCATCTCGGTCAGGCCCGGGTAGTAGACGTGCAGGCTGACCGCCGGTTCCAGAGTGTCGTTGACGACCTCGTGCACGTACCCCGGGGCGAACACCCGCTGCGCGCCGGCCTCCAACGCGCGCGTACCCCGCTCGGTCCGCTCGGTCAGCGTGCCCTCCAGGACGGTCAGTACACCGGAGGAGCGGCCGTGGCCGTGCAGCCCGCTGCCCTGCCCCGGCACCCAGGACAGCAGCCACACCTCGTAGCCGGGGCCGGTGCGCAGCCGGTGGTACCAGCGTGTCGTGGCGTCGTAGCGGACGAGGTGCTCCCACTGGGAGCGCTCGGCGGCGACGGAGCGGGCCAGGCCGACGAACTCGGCGACGGTGGCCGGGTGCTCGCGCGGGGGCTGCAGGAGGTGCGGCACTTCGAGGATGTCGCCGGCGATCTGGAGGTCGTTGTCGCTGTTCATGGGGTGCGGTGGGTCCTCGGCGGAAGAGTGGGGGGCTGGGGTCTCGCGTACCGTCCGCCCGGGTCACGAGCGGGAGGGTGGCCCTGGATCAGGGCCGGGAAAGGGACAGCAGCCGAGTCGGGATGGACTCAAGGACAGCCGGAGCGCGTTGGGCTCAACAGCTGGAACAGCAACAACAGCTACGGCGAACGCGGGCAGCGCCGAGGGACCCGGCGGTGCGGGCCGAGGCGGGTGCCAAGTTCGCGAGCATGCCCACAAGGACACCGGTTCACACCCGCACTGTCAACTCGACGCCCGGTATGTGGGATGAGTTTCACCTCATCCGGTTCAACTCCGTGGCGAAAGGTTTGTTCAGCGGTTGACCCGGACACATGGCGCACAACCGGGCTCACGGGTCTCGCCGGAACGCGATCGAACTTATGGGCGTCCTTCTCCGTACAGGTTAGGTGTGGGGTCGGTGTCCCTCCCGGGCCCCTTCTGCGCGTCAAGGTTTATGCCGATTTGAACACTTTCCGCATGGCCTTGGTTCCGCAGAGTGAATAACGGGCTCAATAGCAGATCCCGGCTTGACTCGCCCGGAGCAGCACACTTGTAATTTCACTCGTGTCGTTCAGCCGAAATCGGTAACGGCTACAACACGGGGACGCGAAAGACAGACGAGGGGCGCACATGACCGAGCTGGTGCAGCAACTGCTGGTCGACGACGCGGACGAGGAACTCGGCTGGCAGGAGCGCGCGCTGTGCGCCCAGACCGACCCCGAGTCCTTCTTCCCCGAGAAGGGCGGCTCGACGAGAGAGGCCAAGAAGGTCTGCCTCGCCTGCGAGGTGCGCTCCGAGTGCCTCGAGTACGCCCTCGCCAACGACGAGCGGTTCGGCATCTGGGGCGGTCTGTCGGAGCGCGAGCGGCGCCGGCTGAAGAAGGCCGCCGTCTGAAGGGCGCAAGAAGGCCCACCGCCCGACCGAGCGGTACACGGCCTTCCCTCCGACCGTTCACTGACGGCCCGTCGCCGGTGGGTTATCCACAGGCGGCGGGCCGGCAACAAGGGCAGCCGATATTGTGGTGGCGGGGGCCGGAAGCCCCCCCCGGGGGTGGTTATAAAAAAAACAAACCCCCCC
>NZ_JBHYKH010000394.1:1896-8578 GCF_042741275.1 Streptomyces sp. NPDC058964 | reverse complement strand
TCGGGGGCGAGCGGCGCGTCCTCGGTGCGGCGGACGGCGGCCCGCAGCCGGGCCACGAGCTCGTCCATGCTGAACGGCTTGGTGATGTAGTCGTCGGCGCCCGCATCGAGCGCGGCGACCTTCTCGAGGGAGGCCTGACGGGCCGACAGCACCAGGATCGGTACGCAGGTCCAGCCACGCAGTGCCTCGATGACGTCGACCCCGTCCATGTCGGGCAGTCCGAGGTCGAGCATCACCACGTCCGGCTGACGCGCGGCCGCCAGCCGGAGGGCCGTGGCGCCGTCGGGCGCCGCGTCCACTCCGTACTGGCGTGCCTGCATGTTGATCACGAGTGCTCGTACGAGCTGTGGATCGTCCTCAACGACCAGCACTCGGGTCATCAGTTGCCCTTGATCAGTTCCTTGAGCGCGATGTTGAGTCGGATTCGGATGGGACTCGGAAGTCCGTACGGTTAGAGGAAACCGCCTGGCCGGCTGGATTCGAGTGCCGTTGACGGGTCCCTTACGGCCGTCGATACGGCTTTGACGGGGCCCTTACGTCGTCCGTGACCGGCGCCTCGGAACAGGCGGAACCGCAGCCGGCAGATGACCGCGCCGGTCTCCCGCCGCACCGTGTGGGCGACGACGGCACCCAGCTGGTTTCTGCAGCAGCCGCTGCCACAGCCGCTCAGGCTCGGTCTCCGGGATCAACACGGTGACCCGGGTGGCCGGTTCCGACGCGGCTGCCTCACGGACGCAGGCACGCTCCAGGGCATGCGGCTGGGCGCGGTCCTCGGGATCCGGGTGGAAGACGGTGACCGCGCGGACCTCGTGGCCGACGGAGGCGGCGGCGCTCAGGGCCTGCGAGGTCAGACGGGACAGGGAGGAAACGGGCACGATCACGACCGGGCGACCGCGGTGATCAGCACGAGGACGGCCAGGCACGGCCACAGGCGGTCGTCGTAGAGGGCCGGGAAGGCGGAGGTCATGGCCGCCACGCCGGCCGTGACGGCGACGGCGACGTTGAGCACGTAGTCCAGGACCAGCGAGGCGGCCGCCACCAGGCTGGTGCGCGCGCCCAGGTGCGTCCTGGCCACCGCGTAGGAGCCGCCGCCGTCCGGAAAGGCCGCGATCACCTGGCGGTAGGACGCGACCAGCACCGCCGGCAGGGCGGCGATGGCCAGCGTGACGGGGAGCGTGAAGCCCAGACCGTGGGCGCCAGCCGCCGCCAGGACCAGCACGATCGCCTCGGGGCCGTAGGCCACCGAGGCCATCGCGTCCAGCGACAACGCGGCAAGGCCGGTGACGGCGGTCAGGCGGTGTCGCTCGCCGGTATCGGGCGGCTCCTCGCCGGCGGGGACGGCGCCCGGTTCGACGGTGAGTATGGACATGGGCGGTGCTCCTCAGTACGGGACGAACGGCCGCGCACGGAAGGCCGCGCGGGGTGCACCAAGGTTCGGTCCCGATCCGGTGGGCTCCCGCGGCTCCTTGCGCGTTCTTCGCGCCGAACCCCGCGACCTTGACGGGCGCTTGACGGGAAATGTGACGCGGGCGACGCCGCCCTCGCTGCGGCGGCGTCAAGAACGGCGGCCGGCCCGTCAGAGTCGCGTCAACTCACGGCGGAACTGTGTTCTCGCCGCTGCCGAGGTCTCTACCCTCGGGCGCATGGAGCACCGCGTGCTGTACGACCGCCGCTGGGCCGAGGATCTGTGCAGCTCGGTCCGGTGCTCCGGCGTGCTGCTCGGCATGCTGTTCCTGATCGACTGGCTCACGGACAACCTCACCTGGTGGCGCGGTGTCCTGTGGGTCACGCTCGCGCTGGTGCTGTTCATGGTCCTGTGCCCGGCCCGGATCTCGGCGGGCGAGGGCTGGCTCGCCTCCCGGCGCCTGCTGAGCACCCGGCGGGTTCGCACCGACGCCCTGGTGTCCGTGCGCTGCCTGGAAGGGGTCTCCCGGCGGCTCGTCCTGCGGGACGCCTTCGGCGACCGGGTCGAGATCGACCCTCAGGTCCTCGTGAACAACCCGGACCTGTGGTTCCGGCTCGACGAGGACGCCCGGAGCGCGGCGGCCGCCGGGACCCTGATGTGCGGGACGACCGCGCTGCGCCGCATCGCGGAGCGCGTCGAGCGGGAGACGGCCCTGAGCGTGTTCCGGGCGTCCGGCCTGGAGTAGCCGGCCGCCCGTCATCCCCGCCGCTGCGGTGGACGGGGCTGGACCCCCGTCATCAGGATGTCCAGGCCGCGCCGTGTCGTCGCCAGGACCACCCGGTCCCCGGCCCGCAGCACCCGAGCCTGCACGGGGCGCCAGTCGAAGCCCCGGCGGTCGGACCGGAGCCCGGTGAGGGTGTCCGTGCCGGACGACGGCACCGGTCCGGCAGCCGCCCCGACGGCCAGCACCCGCCATTCGTTCTCCCGGAACGCCTCGTGCACGGACCGCCCCTCCAACTCGGGGTGCCCGGCCACGTCCACGCAGGTGAACAGCAGCGAGCCCCGCTCGACCGGCATCACCCCGAGCACATGACGGCCCATCATGGCGGCGGCGAAGGAGGGAGCGGCGAGCGCGGAGACGCTGCGGCTGCGGGTGAGCGCGTCGGGGTAGGAGGCGCGCAGGGTGCGCTGCACCGTCGCGGCGAAGTCGTCGTCGTACAGCCGCATCACCACCCTCAGGCCGGGGTTGGTCTCGCGGACCGACATGACGATGTCGAGGTTCTGACCGTCGTCGCGGGTGAGGACGAGCAGCGACCGGCCGTGTCCGACGCGGGCCCGGTCGAGCACGCCCGGGGCGGTGGCGTCCTCCAGGATGAGCGGGATGCCGAGTTCGCGGGCGCGGGAGATCCCGCGGGCGTGCGGGTCGCGCTCGATGGCCACCACCTGGTGGCCGGTGGTGCGCAGGCGGTCCAGCACCCGGGTGCCGATCATGCCGAGGCCGACCAGGACGATGTGGCCGTTGACGTCGTCGCCGGGCGGATGGGTCGCGGAGGCGGTGCGGAACGCCTCGGTGGCGTTCGTGGTCGCGGCGATGACGAGCGGCAGCACGGCCAGGCCGACGAATCCGGCGATCAGCTGGAGCACCCGTCGGGCGGGCGACTCCCCGGTGGCGGGGTCGCCCATGGTGAAGATGTCCAGCAGCGGCAGGTAGACGTTCTTCCACCACGGGTGCTCGTCGGCGAAGAGCGCGGTGGCGGTCGACAGCGCGATCACGACGGCGGCCAACGCGCCGTAGACAGCGGTGAGTTGGTGGGAGAGGAACACCTTCCACGGCAGGTGGGCCAGTCGCGCCCGGAACCAGGCGCGCAGGTGGCTGCGCCGGGTGCGGGCCACCGGTTCGGGATCGTGGTGGGTGATCTCCTCCAGCATCAGCCGGCCGTGTGTGAACTGGCCGTGGTAGGCGGTCCGGGTGTCCGGCAGCAGCTGGGTGCCTTCCTCGCCGGGCGTCTCGGGGCTGTCCTGGCTGGCCGGGTCGTCCTGGTGGGCGCCGGAGAGTACGGCCAGGGTGGCCAGGTCGGTGGCGTGCGGTGGTGTCCCCGCGGGCCGTACGACACCGCGCAAGACCCTGCCCTCGACCTGGAGGGTGTGACCGTGGCCCACCGCGGCGGCGGCGACCAGTTCCGGTACGGCGGTGTCGGCGTCGGAGAGGACCGTGGTGGAGGTGTCCCGGGCCGCGTCGTCGCACAGTCCCGCCGCGCGGTCGAGCAGCCGTTCCAGATGGCGGCCGCGTTCGCGGTCGAACATGCGGATGACCCGCCGGACGGAGGGGTTGATGGTGCGGGCCAGCAGGGCCGCCGTCGTGTTCACCTGGTCGTCGCGGTAGGTGAGGGCGAGCGCGGCGGCCCGCTCGATACCGGCCGCGCGCAGGGTCCGCTCATCGGGGCGGACGGAGACGTGCAGGGACACCGAGGAGCCGGGGTCATGGTGCAGCGCGGCGACCTCCGCGCCGTGCCCGTCGCTCCCGGACGGCAGCACGACGGTCACGATCTCGCCGCACACGGCGTCCAGTTCGACGGCCAGCCGGTGCGCCAGCCCGTCGTCACCGCAGATCACCATGTGCTGCGCTGTCTGCCCGGGCTCCGTGTGTATGGGGAGGGTCGATGTCACACCAGGCTGAACGGCGTGGGTCATGAGGCCGGTTCCGGCCGGGCGCCGGGAGCGGCTTCAAGTTTGCGTCAAGAACATGCCAAGGTTCTCGGGTCAGCCCCCTCGCACCGGCTGAAGGTCGCGTACGGAGGGTCAGGAAGCCGAGTCCGATTGCGGCTGCGCCGCGGGCGAACCGGGCCGCCGCCGACAGCGCGGTGAGGACGCCCCGGTACGGCTGCCGAGCTCGGCCACAGCGACGACCACGGTTCTCCGCCGGGTCACGCACTCAGACGTCGGAGATGTCCGCGAGCGCGACCGGCAGGACCTCGTCCAGCGCGGTGGGCCGCCGGCGGAGGGTGAGCACACCCGCCTCCAGGCGGCTGAGGTCGAGGAGGTTCTCCGCCAGCCGGCTCAGCTTGGCCATGGACTCGTCCGCGGTGGCGAGGAGTTCGTCGCGGTCCTCGCCGGAGAACTGGACCTCGCGGCTGCGCAGCGAGGTCACCGCGGCCCAGGCCGCCGCGAGCGGGGTGCGCAGGTGGTGCCCCACGGCCCGCAGCAGCGCCGTACGCATCCGGTCGGCCGCCTTGACCGGCTCCGCCTCGGCGGCGGCCTCCACGAGCCGGGCCCGCCAGTGCGGAGGAACTGTCCTGGCGCGAGCTGCGCGCCGTGTGGAAGCCGGTCGGCGTCCTCGCGGTGGGGCTGGTGCTGGCCTCGGCGGCGGCGGTGGGTGCCGTGGCGTCCATGGTGACACCGCTGTCCTGGCAGATGGCGCTGGTGCTCGGGTCGGTCCTGGCCAGCACCGATCCGGTCGCGGTGACCGCCCTCGGCCGTCGGCTCGCGCTGCCGCCCAAGGTCCAGGTGCTCGTCCAGGCGGAGAGTCTGTTCAACGACGCGACCTCTCTGGTGCTTTTCCGGGCCGCGGCGAGTGTCGCCGTGGCCTCCGCCGCCGCGAACTGGGGAGCTGCGGGCGGGGAGTTCGTGGCGCTCGCGGGCGGCGGCACGCTGATCGGCGCGGCGGTCGCGGCCGTGGTGACCGTGATCCGACGACGCACCGAGGACCCGATCCTGGAGACGGTGATCTCCCTGGTCACACCGTACGCGGCCTACGTCCTGGCGGAGGCCGCCCATACCTCCGGCGTCACATCCGTGGTGGTGGCGGGTGTGGTGCTGGGCGGGCGCGGCGAGCGGCTCACCAACGCCCGGATAAGGCTCCAGCTGCACGCCGTCTACGGCACGGTGGTGTTCCTGCTGGAGAGTGTCGTCTTCAGCCTGATCGGGCTGGCACTGCCGGCGCAGGTGCGGTCGTTGTCCGACGACGACCGGGCGTGGCCGCTGTACGCCCTGGCGGTGGCGGGCACGCTGCTCGCGGTGCGGTTGCTGTGGCTGGCGCCGCTGTCGGCGGTGGTGCAGCGCAAGGGTGGGATCCAGCGCATGAACTGGCGGGTGCCGGTGGGGTGCCGGTGGTGCTGACCTGGGCGGGGACCCGTGGGGTGGTGCCGCTCGCGGCGGCCCTGTCGATCCCGGAGGCCACGAGGAGCGGCGCGGCCCTGGCGGACCGCCCGCTGGTCCTGGTGCTGACCACCTCGGTCGTGGTCGTCACGCTCGTCGTCCAGGGCTTCACCCTGGCCCCGGTGGTCCGCCGCTCCGGCATCGCCCTGGAGCCGGACCACACCGAGCGCGAGGAGGCCTCCGCCCGCTGTCGCCTGGCCGACGCGGGCATTCGGCGTCTGGAGGAGCTGTCCGAGCTGGAGGCCGTGCCCGACGTGGTCCTCGACCGTCTCCGCCGCGGTCTCAACGCCCGCCTCGACGACGCCCGCGACCGGCTGGCCGTCGGCAACGGCCATGGCGCTCCCGCCGAGTCCGCCGACCTGGTCTACCGGCAGCTGCGCCGGGACCTGGTCTCCGTGGAGGCCGCGGAGCTTCGACGCCTCTACGACGAGCACGCGATCAGCGAAACCACCCGCAGACGCCTGCAGCGGTCCCTGGACCTCGAGGAGGCCCGGCTGGCGGACGCCTGACGCGCTCACGCCGGTACGCGTCACGTGACCCGGTGGACCCGCCGCTCCCGGCGACCGCGCGATCCCGCCTGTCCCGGTGGCCGTGCCGACCGACGGGATCCCCGGCCCCCTCCACCACGACCTCAACGCCCACGACCGGCCGACGGCGTGCGACGGGACCTGGTAACCGCGCGGGCCGCAGAGCTGCGACGCCTGCAGGCGAACACACCATCGGCGACACCACCCGCAGACGTCTCCGACGCTCCCTGGACCTCGGAGAGGCCTGACACGCTCCTGACGCCCTCTCAGGAGGGATTGACGGGACCTTGACGGCGCCACCGCCCCGCCCGTACGCGAACCGCAAATTCCTTGCTGAACCGGGGCATTCGGGGGCCGCCCGCGGATAGCTTCACCGTCGGCCGCCCAAGTGGCCGCAGGCGTCAGCGGCCTCACGGCTTCGGAGTCCCCACTCCGGAACGGAGCGAGGTCGGCCGGGTGTCCGTGCCGGACGACGGGCACCGCGCACGGCGTCCTGTCGTCGTCCCGACGCCGACGTCCGTGTGCCCGGCCCGGGGCGGGGGGGGGGGCGCGCGGGGGCGGGCGCGCGCCGCGCCGGCCGCCGCGGCGCCCCGCC
>NZ_JBHYKH010000394.1:0-1886 GCF_042741275.1 Streptomyces sp. NPDC058964 | reverse complement strand
TGTGTGCGCCCGCCCCGCCCCTCCCTGCGGGGGCCGCGCGTGGGGGGGCGGGCCCCGCGCCCCCGCACGGCCATCGCGGCCCTACCGTGCCTGTCACCTCACGAAGGTCCCCCTGTAGCGCGCCGCTCCCGAGCAGGCCCCGCCGTCCCGTGCCCAGCGTCCGTCCCGTCCGAAGCCGAGAGGAGGTACGAGGCGCCGGACCCCGAGCGGGCTGTTCGAACCCGCGCAGCTCGTCCGCTCCTTCCCCGACGCGCTCCGCAGACTGCATCCGCGGATCCTGGTCAGGAACCCGGTGCTGTTCGTGGTGTCGGCCGGCGCCGCCCTGACCACCGTGTCGGCGCTGCTGCACCCCGCCGTGTTCACCTGGGTCATCAGCACCTGGCTGTGGCTGACCGTGGTCTTCGCCAACCTGGCCGAGGCCGTCACCGAGGGCCGCGGCAAGGCGCAGGCCGAGTCGCTGCGCAAGGCCCGTACCGACACGGTGGCGCTGCGGCTCCTCGACTGGCGCTTCGGCATGAACGTGCGCACGGCCCGTACGGAGGCGGTGGCCGCCATCGACCTGAAACCGCTGGACTTGGTGCTCGTGGAGGCCGGCGAGATGATCCCGGCGGACGGCGATGTCGTCGACGGGGTGGCGGCGGTGGACGAGAGCGCCGTCACCGGGGAGTCGGCGGCGGTCATCCGCGAGCCGGCGGCGACCGCAGCGGTGTCACGGGCGGTACGACGGTCCTGTCGGACCGGATCGTCGTGCGGGTCGGCGCCCGCTCGGGGACCGGTTTCCTGGACCGGATCATCGCGCTGCCCGAGGGTGCCTCCCGGCCCACTGGGTCGCGTTCGGCACGCAGACCCTCCCGCAGGGCCGGCAACGGAGCGCGGCCCTGCCGGGTCGGCGTGTACCGGGAGCGGCGGAGAGGCGTCGCACGAGATGACGCTCGGTGTCCGACGTCGGCGCCGCGGAGGAGACGTCGCCCGTACAGCCGAATACGCGGTCATCGCCTCCCGGCCACCGCTTCTTGATGCGGTACCACGCCCTGTGGGGTCATTCTTAACGCAAGATTGACGCCCACGCCCCCCTGATCCGTGAGCCCTCATGTCACGCTCTGCTTACGCTGGTGCCGCCGTCCGCGTGATGGCCGGAATTCAACTGAGCCGCACAAGGAGCAGGCCGATGGCCACGACCGAACACCCGCCGCCCAGTCGGCGGGGGGGCGGGGTGGGGGTGGGGGGGGGCCTGCAGCAGGAGATCGATGCGTTCACCGGCGCCTTTGCTATTGCGGTTGACCTGAACCTCACGGTCGATGAGGATGCCGCTCTGCTTCAGGGTTTCTCTCAGGCTGTAGGCGAGGTAGTCGGAGATCAGGTTCTCGTCCTTGGGGAACTTGAGCCGTTGCGTGGTCTTTTTGCCATCGGGCAGGGTTTCCAGCTTGGTTTCGTTCCAGAAGATCGCTGCCGGCAGTCTTCCCTGTGTGAGGTCGTGCTGGATGCCCTTGATGAGGGAGATGACCAGGTCCAGCAGGTCTGTTCCGTCCTTGATCAGTCGTCGACGAGGATCTTGGACCAGTTCCTTGAGCTCGGCCGGGCTGGGACGGCCCCATGAGTGCTCTCGGTAGGTGCGTTGCGCTTCGTGTACCAGGGTCTGGATGATGCTGGCGTCGGGCCAGGCACGGTGCAGTTCACGCAGGTGGTGAACAGCCTCGGCCGTACCCCGGGAGGAAAGGTGGTCGAGTACGGCGTCTCGGCACTGTGGGCCGCGGCCTTGCGACCGAGGCCCGGTGGCGGCGGTACCGGCAGGCGGGTAGCTGCTGAGCAGAATGGCAGCGAGTTCGGCGACGGCCTCGGTGGGCAGCGCTGCGACCCAGGGTGGTGTGCTGTGGGTGTGCAGGGTG
>NZ_JBHYKH010000393.1:8244-8580 GCF_042741275.1 Streptomyces sp. NPDC058964 | reverse complement strand
GGCGATTGACGCGGTCTGAGCTGGGTATTTCCGCACCGGTGTATGTGTGACACATGGGTTCCGAAGAACAGTCCAAGATCGACGTCGAGCAGCTGGCCGAGCTGGCCGCGGACGCCGAGGACGACGGCAGCTCCACCAGCCCCGTTATCCCCGAGATCCAGGCGCAGGCGCAGTACCCGGCGGTCAGCTGAGTCCGGCCGGCCGGAAACCGCCGGGCGAACGGCCCCGGTGATCCGGAACCGCGCCCGTGGTGGGGGCCCAACACGACAGCACCCCCCGCGCCCGCCCCCCGAATACACCCCGGCCCCCCCGCCGGCCCCACCCACAAAGCGTACA
>NZ_JBHYKH010000393.1:0-8234 GCF_042741275.1 Streptomyces sp. NPDC058964 | reverse complement strand
GTGGGGCGCGGCACCACGCCCCCCCCCCGCCCGCCCCCCCGGCCCCCGGACTCCCGCGGGCGCCGCCGGCCGGCCCCACCCACGAGGCTTCCTCCACAAGGCGAGGGACAGGACATGTCGAAGGCACGGCATCTTCTCAGCACCGGCCCCTTCGGAGCCGCGGCGGGCATCCACGCCGACATGGCGACCTTCTCCGAGATCGCGGCCGAACTGCTGCACGCGCACACGGGGCTGCGCCCCCCGAGCCCCGCGCCGGATGCCGCGCTCATCGCGCACAGTGTCGCCCGCTCGACGACGCTCGACGCCTTCCGTGCCCTGCACGGCCGCGGGGACCCGGCGGACGCGGCCCGCATCCTGCGCCGGGGCGCGCAGCTGTTCGCCTCCGCCGCACCGCACACCCAGCTCACGGTGCCCGGACACACCTACGCGCTCGCCGGCGACTGGTCGGCGGTCGAGGGCGGACGCGCGCTCCGGGCCGTGATCGGCGAGGACCTGGCGGTCGCGCACAGTCATGTGGCCGCGACCCCGGACCACGTCACCGCCGTCGGGCGCGGCCTGCGGCTCATCGAGGCGGCCGTGGGCGAGTTCGGCCTGTCGATCGTCTCGTCGGTCCGGGGCGCGGTGCTGATCGAGGACAGCATCATCGAGTCCGCGTTCATCGTGCCCGCGCCGTTCGTGTCCGTCCTCAACACCCAGGTGCTCGCCAGCCCCCTCAAGACGGCGGACGCCGTGCTCCACGAGGCCGCGCACCAGAAGTTCTACGACCTGCTGGTGTGCCGGCGACTGGTCAATCCCGACTACAACTATCTGGGCGGCGCGCTGTTCGGCATCCCGTGGAACCCGGTGGCGGGCGAGCGCCGCAGGATGGACTGCCTGCGCGTCCTGTCGACGATCCATGTGTACGCTCACCTGCTCGAGCTCCTGCTGAGCGTGCGCGAGGCCGGGCTGTCCGACCGGGGCGAGTGCGACGGCATGCTCACCGAGTACTGGCAGCGGGCGCAGTTCTTCGACACGGCGGTGCGCAGCGGCGTGGTGCGCACCGCCCTCGGACCGGACGCGCGGGCGATGGTCGACTGGCTCGCCTCGGTCATGGACGTCCACCGGGAGACCCTCGCGGCGGCCGGCCGGGACGCGGAGAGCCCGTACACGGCGGACGCGCTGGAACAGGTGCACCGCTTCGAAGCGGAAGCGGCGGCTCTCGTATGACGTCCGCCCCGCAAACACCGTCCCGGTTCTTCGGGCCGTTCTCCAGGATCCTGGAGAACTTCCCGGACATTCCCGTCCAGTCCTATTTCTCCGGTCTCTTCTATGAATTCGAGGAGCCGGCCGCCTGGCAGGTGACCTGGGACCTGCCGGCGTACATAGAGCTGTGCGAAAAGACCGGGGCCCGGTCGGTCCTGGACGCCGGGTGCGGATCCGGCCGCATCATCGGCGCGTTGGCCCGGCATTTTCCGGACATTCATCTGACCGGCATCGACAACTCGGGGGCGGCCGCGACGCGCTTTCAGGAGCGCTGTTCCTCAGTGGCGCGGTTCGTCGAGGGGGACCTCCTCGACTCGGGCGTCTGGCCGAAAAGCGCGGTGGACCTCGCGCTGCTGGGCAACGTGACGCTCAACTCCTTCACGTCGGAGGCGGATGCGCAGGAAGTCGTGCGCAACCTGCGGGACGCGGCGCGCCCGGGCGGACATGTGGCGATCGTCGCGTTCCGGGAGTCGTCTCTGGAACACTTTGTCCAGCTGCGCGAAAGGTGTGACGCCGTTCCGTTCGAGGACCGGCGGGGTGTTCGCCGGCTCATCTGGCGCGGCACCGACTTCGCCCCGGAGACCCGGAAGTTGCGGCACAACTACTTCATCGAGGCGCGTGAGGGAGATGCGCAACCGTTCCCCGGCGTTCTGGGCATTCACGAAGAACGCGTGTGGAGTTCTCGTGAAGTCCGGGCAATGGCCGAGAAACTGGGACTCGCTTACGCCGGACAAGTCTCCGTGGAAGTCGCGGGCGGTGGTGCGCACGGATGGCCGGTGGACGCCCTTCTCCTTTGCCGACAGGCCTAATCTGTTCCGCAGGCAGTTTTGAAGTGAACGCGGCAAGCGGATGGATTGGACTCGATTGGACACGCAGAAGACGCGCAGGACGACGTTCGCCCCGCTGCGCCGGAGCATGCTCGTCCCCGCTCCCGCTCTGGTGCTGATCGCGGGAACGCTCTTCTCACGCGTCGGTGACTCGTTCGCCTCCGTCGGCATGATGCTGGACGCCGCGGACAAGGGCCTGCGCTGGGGCGTGACGGAGGTGTGCCTGGCCGAGCTCCTGCCCACGGTGATCGCCGCACCCTTCATCGGTTCACTGGTGGACCGGGCCAGCGCCCGATCCGTCGGTCTGTGGGCGCTGGTGATCCAGGCGCTGTCCCTCGGCGGCGCCGCCGCGCTGGACGGCTTCCACCTGCGGGTGGCGCTCATCGCCCTGTCGGGGCTGGCCGGGGTGGCATCGGTGACCGCGGGCTTCAAGATCCTTCCCGTCGTCGCGGGCGAGGAGCAGACGGGCCGGGCGAACAGCCTGCTCACCGCCGGGCTCTCGGCGGCGGGGCTGCTCGGTCCCGCGCTGGCGGGCCTGCTGCACTCCGCGTGGGGCACCACCTTCCTGCTCGGCGCGGATGCCGTCTCGTTCCTCGCGCTGGCCTGGTGCACCGCGCTCGCCGTGCCCCGTTCCGTGGACGTGACGCTCGGCCGCCGGCCCGCCACCAAGCTCTCGGACGGGTACCGGGCGCTGCGGCACGCGCCGGTGGTGGGCCTCCTGATGCCCACGCTGGCGGCGGCGATGCTCGCCACCAGCATCGAGAGTGTCGCGGGCGTCTACTATCTGCGCGACGTGGTCCACGGCAACGACAGCGTCTTCGGCCTGTTCCTGGCGACCTGGGCGCTGGGCAGCATCCCGGGCGCGCTGCTCGCCGGCCGCGCGGGATGGTCACGACGGCACCTCGCCCTCATCCTCGGCGGGGTGCTCGGCATCTCCGTGGGGCTGCTGCTGGCCGGTCTCCTCCCGGTGGCCCCGGTGATCTTCCCGCTGTTCCTGCTCGGCGGCTTCGGCAACGGGGTGTGCAACGTCGGCCTGCGCAACGCGGTGCACACCGGCGTGCCCGCCGAGGTGCACGGCAGCGCCTGGGCCTGCTATCAGGCGCTGTCCCGTTGCTGCATCGGCCTCGGATATCTGCTGGGCACCCCCAACAGCCTCGTCTCCAGCCGCGGTCAGGTGATCGTCTCCGGGGCGATCCCGCTGGTCTTCTCGCTGTGGGCGATGCTCCGTTCGCTCCGCCGCAAACAGCCGGTGGTGGGAGAGGTCCCCGGATGACGCACGAGCGGGTCTACGAGCACTTCTACCGGACGCACCGCATGGGCGGGCGGCAGGTCGAGGGAAGCTTCCCGCTCAGCGACGGCGGCGGCCCCTTCGGGTTCGACATCGAGGCGGCCGTCGCCTTCGACTACCTGGTCGGCGCCTATGAGCCCGACGTGATCGTCGAGACGGGCTGCCACCTGGGCGACACCACCCACTATCTGGCCCGCGCCTATCCCGACGTCACCGTCCACTCCTGCGACATCAATCCGGTCCATGTGGACTTCACCCGCAGGCGCACGGCCCGGCTGCCCAACTGCTGGGTACGGGAGTGTGACAGCCGCGCCCTGCTCGACGAGGTGCTTGCGGGCGCCGAGCGGCCGCTGATCCACCTGGACGCGCACGGTTTCGAGGACTGGCCGCTGCGCGAGGAGCTGACCGCGGTGAAGAACGGCGTCGTGTGCGTCGACGACTTCGACATCGGGGCCCCCGGATGGTCGTACGACACCTACGGCGGCGTGGCCTGCGGGCCCGGCCTGATCCGGGCGCTGGACCTGAACCTGGCGGGCGCCTACGTGAACTCGACGGAGAACGTCTACGGCTACCCGTGTCTGCAGCCGGGACGCAGGGCGGGCCGCGCCTATCTGGTCCTGGGGGATCTCCCGGACCTGCTGCGACACCGCAAGTACTTCAGCCCGCTGGCCCTGGACAGCTGACACGGGTGTCCGTCGTTCCGCTCACCGCCTCGTCGCCGCAGCGCGCGGATCAGCCCTCGCGGAGGTCCTTCACCCGGCGGAGCTTGCCGAGCGAGCGCTCCAGCGTCTCCGGGTCCACGATCCGCACCTCCACGGTCACGCCGACACCGTCCTTGACCCCTGCGGCGATCGCCCGGGCGGCGGCCTCGCGCTGCTCGGATGCGGCGCCGGGACGCGCCTCCACGAGAACGGTCATGTGGTCCATCCGCCCCCGCCGGCCGAGCTGGATCTGGAAGTGCGGAGCGACGTCCCGGGTGCGCAGGACGACCTCCTCGATCTGGCTGGGGAAGACGTTCACCCCGCGCAGGATGATCATGTCGTCGCAGCGGCCCGTGATCTTCTCGATGCGGCGGAAGGCCGGGCGCGCCGTGCCGGGCAGAAAGCGCGTCAGGTCGCGGGTGCGGTACCGGATGACCGGCAGTGCTTCCTTGGTGAGCGACGTGAAGACGAGTTCGCCGCTCTCGCCGTCGGGCAGGACCTCGTCCGTGATCGGGTCCACGATCTCCGGGTAGAAGTGGTCCTCCCACACGTGCAGGCCGTCCTTGGTCTCCACGCACTCCTGGGCGACGCCGGGCCCCATCACCTCGGACAGACCGTAGATGTCGACGGCGTCGATGTTCATGCGCTCCTCGATCTCGCGGCGCATCTCCTCGGTCCACGGCTCGGCTCCGAAGATGCCGATCCTCAGCGACGTGGAACGGGGGTCCACTCCCTGGCGCTCGAACTCGTCGAGCAGGGTGAGCATGTAGGACGGGGTGACCATGATGATCTCGGGCTGGAAGTCCCGGATGATCTGCACCTGGCGGGCCGTCATGCCTCCCGAGGCGGGGATGACGGTGCATCCGGCCCGCTCGGCGCCGTAGTGCGCCCCGAGTCCGCCGGTGAACAGGCCGTACCCGTAGCTGATGTGGACCTTGTGGCCCGGCCGGCCGCCGGCGGCGCGGATCGAACGGGCCACCAGGTCCGCCCAGTTGGAGAGGTCGTTGTCCGTGTAGCCGACGACGGTGGGGCGTCCGGTCGTGCCGCTGGATGCGTGGATACGGCGGACGTCGGACATGGGGACGGCGAACATCCCGAAGGGGTAGGTGTCCCGCAGGTCGGCCTTCGTGGTGTAGGGAAAGCGGGCGATGTCCGCGAGCGAACCGCAGTCCTCGGGCCCGACGCCGGCCTCGTCGAACTTCTTCCGGTACAGCTCCACGTTGTCGTAGGCATGTCGCAGCGTCGACCTGAGACGGCGGAGCTGCAGGTCCAGCAGCTCCTCGCGCGGCATCTGCTCCGCGGAGTCCAGCAGGTGTTCGGGACACGGTTCCGCCCGGCGGGCCCCGGCGGCCGACGTCGTCTTCCGTTCGATGCTCATCGCGACTCCCTGGATGTACTGCCCCTGAGGATGCGGCTGCGGCCACGGAACTCCGCGACCACCTCGTCACCGCGCATCACCGTCACGTCGTAGATGCCACTGCGCCCGAAGCGGGTCCGCTCCCGAGCGGTGGCGATCAGTACGTCGCCCTCGTGAACCGGGGCCACGAAGTCGATGCCGGCTCCGGCTGCGACCGTCGTCGGACCGTGGCTGTTGCACGCGCAGGCGAAGGCGGTGTCGGCGAAGAGGAAGAGGTAGCCGCCGTGAGCGATCCGGTGGCCGTTGACCATGGCCGGCGTCACGGTCATACGAAGCTCGGCGGTCCCCTCGCCGTGTTTCAGGAGCTCGATCCCCAGTCGCCGGGAGGCGTCGTCCGCGGAGAACATCGCCTCGACCGGATCGTCTGCGCTGTTCCCAGCATATATAGGTGTATCTACCATCTTATATCCCGACCGAACATTCGGTTAGCATGCGGCACGGCCAAGTAATCCAGCCGGACCCACCCCTGTCAAGGGGTCGACCGCACACCGGGGCGGCCCCGCAGGCCCCGTTCCCGGGGCACCGGGCGCCCGCCGCACTTCCGCAACGCGAGATCTCGTCATATCATGTACCGAACGAACGGTCGGTAGGGACAGGTGGTAGGAATGACTGCACGGCAGGCCGGGTCGTCGTCGGCTCAGGACGGAGCGCCGCCCGGGCTTCAGGAACGGTTCGACGACACGATCGCGCGCGATCAGCGGATCGAGCCGCGGGACTGGATGCCGGAGGGCTACCGCAAGACGCTGATCCGGCAGGTGGCGCAGCACGCGCACTCGGAGATCATCGGCATGCAGCCGGAGGGCGAGTGGATCACCCGCGCCCCGTCGCTGCGCCGCAAGGCGATCCTGTTCGCCAAGGTCCAGGACGAGGCCGGCCACGGACTGTACCTGTACTCGGCGGCCGAGACGCTGGGCGCCGACCGCGCGGACCTCACCGAGCGGCTGATCGAGGGGCGCCAGAAGTACTCGTCGATCTTCAACTACCCGACCCTGTCCTTCGCCGACGTAGGCGTCATCGGCTGGTTCGTGGACGGCGCCGCCATCTGCAACCAGGTGCCGCTGTGCCGCAGCTCCTACGGCCCGTACGCGCGGGCGATGGTCCGCATCTGCAAGGAGGAGTCCTTCCACCAGCGGCAGGGCTACGAGCTGCTGATGACGATGATGCGCGGCACCGACGCCCAGCGCGAGATGGTCCAGGACGCGGTGAACCGCTGGTGGTGGCCGTCGCTGATGATGTTCGGACCGCCCGACGACGACTCGCCCAACTCGGCGCAGTCCATGGCCTGGAAGATCAAGCGGCACAGCAACGACGAGCTGCGCCGGCGCTTCGTCGACATGACCGTGCCGCAGGCCGAGAAGCTGGGCGTGACCCTGCCCGACCCCGAGCTGCGCTGGAACGAGGAGCGCGGCCGCCACGACTTCGGCACCCCCGACTGGGCCGAGCTCAAGAGGGTGATCAGCGGCGACGGGCCGTGCAACGACGAACGCGTGGCGCGGCGCCGGGCCGCACACGAGGACGGCGCCTGGGTGCGCGAGGCGGCAGCCGCGCACGCCGCCAAGCAGGCCGCCCGGACGGAGAAGGGAGCAGCGGTATGAGCGACACGCAGGCGAAGAGGGACGGCTGGCCGCTGTACGAGGTCTTCGTGCGGGGCAAGCGCGGACTCAACCATGTCCACGTCGGTTCCCTGCATGCCGCCGACGACCGCATGGCCCTCACCCACGCCCGGGACCTGTACACCCGGCGCAACGAAGGTGTGAGCATCTGGGTGGTGCGCTCGGAGCACATCGCCGCCTCCACGCGCGACGAGAAGGACCCCTTCTTCGACCCCAGCGCCGACAAGGTCTACCGGCACCCCACCTTCTACGACATCCCCGACGACGTCCCGCACATCTAGGAGCAGGCAATGAGCGACGATCACGTCTACCTGTCCCTGGCCGAGGGGCACGACGACAGCGACGCCCGCTGGGCCTTCGGGACGGGCTTCGAGGACCCGCTGTACGGCGTGAGCACCGCCGTTCCCGAGGACGTCGACCGGGCGGAGCTGGCCGCGTGCTGTCTGGCACTGGCCGACGACGCCCTGGTCACGGCCCAGCGCCTGGCCGAGTGGACCACCCGCGCGCCGGAACTGGAGGAGGAGGTGGCCCTCGCCAACATCGGGCTCGACCTGCTCGGCCAGGCCCGCCTGCTGTACGCCCGCTGCGGCCAGGTCGACGGCACCGCACGCGGCGAGGACGCCTACGCCTACTTCCGCGACGCGGACGAATTCCGCAACGTACGCCTTGCCGAACTGCCCAACGGGGACTTCGCGTTCTCCATGGCACGGCTGCTGGTGTTCTCGTCCTGGCGCCTGGCCCACTTCGAGTCGCTCGCCGCCTCCGCCGACCCGGTGCTCGCCGCCGTCGCCGCCAAGGGCGTGAAGGAGCTGACGTATCACCGGCAGTACGCGGCCGAGTGGGTCGTCCGGCTCGGTGACGGCACCGAGGAGTCCCACCGGCGGATGCGCGCCGGCCTGGATCGGGTGGCACCGTACCTGAACGAGCTGTTCGCCGCCCACGACGCGCGGACCGAGGTCCTCGCCGTACTGGCGCAGGTGGCCGAGGCCGCGGGCCTGCCCCTGCCGGACGCGCCGGCGCCGGCGACTGGTTCCGGGCGCGGAGGCGAGCACACCGGACACCTCGCCCCGTTGCTGGCGGAGCTGCAGAGCGTGGCCCGAGCCGACCCGCAGGCGACATGGTGACCGACCTCACCGACACCGACAC
>NZ_JBHYKH010000392.1:0-8599 GCF_042741275.1 Streptomyces sp. NPDC058964 | reverse complement strand
GGGTCGTTGCTGTCGGCCAATTACCGCAGGGCGGTGCACCGGGCTCCCTCGGTGCCGCACCGGGCGGCCCGGACGATCTCCGGCCGGTCCTCGGGACCCGCGACGGCGACGAGGCAGCGGGCGGCCGGGACATGGAGGGCCGCACCGCGTTCGACGCCCTGCTGGGCCCACTCGAACACCGCCTGCACGCTCCACCCCGGGCGGGGCCCGCTGGGTCGCATCTGCCGCTGCCAGCGGTCGAAACAGCCGGCCTCCTGGGCGGCACGCACGCGCGTGGCGACGGATTCTCGAGGATCGTCGGCCCACAGGCGCCATGGCCGGGGTTCGAAGGAGTCTCGCACGGCGGCGGCCAGCTCGGCCTCGCCCTCGGCGTCGGTGGAGAACCGCGCCAGGACGGGTGCGGCCAGGGCACGCAGGGCCGCGTCGTCGTCCCGGAGGGCGAGTTCGTCGAGGGCCCAGGCCCAGTTGGAGCCGAGGGCGGCATACCTGCGCAGCAGTGCGAGGGCGTCACGCCTGCCGTACGAGGCGAGGTGCCCGAGGACGGCGAGCGCGAGGCCGGTGCGGGACTCGTCGGAGTCGAGCACGTCCTCGGGGTCGAAGAGGTGGGCCTCGATGGCGTCCAGCTCCCCGTCGAGGTCGAGGTAGAGCCGGGCGTAGTAGAGGGAGCGGTTCTCCACCTGCCAGTCGTGGCGGGGGTCGCGCAGTACACAGTGGTTCAGTGCCGCCAGCGCCTCGGCGCGGGGGGCGGTGAGCGCGTGCAGCGTGCCGTCGCCGCGGCCCCGCTGGAGCAGGCCGAGCAGCGTTCCGCTGGGCGCTATGACCGGATCGAACATGGGAAACAGCCTCACATCAAGCGTCGACGCAACCGGGGAACACGCACTACCTGGCCGCGTGACACAACGTCGGGGCGCCCGCCGTCTCTTGCTTGCTGTAGACCATTTCTCTCTGCCTCTCGTCAGTGGCCCATGCGGACCGCATCACGGTCCGCGCGGTGCGGCAACACCTGCCCAGCCATCGCGTCCGTGAATCACGACGTCATGATGACTCGCGGGTTTCTCCTGCCGCGACCGTATTTCCGGCGGCCCTTTACCGCCTCCCCCGTTTTCCGTGTCGTTCCTGGTCAGGACGTTCGGATCAATGTGCGCCGAACAATTCCAGCAGTTCCTTCTTGCCGAACATCCGCGCGGTGTCGACGGCCGACGGAGTACCCGCGCCGGGGTCCGCGCCGCCTTCGAGAAGAACTTCGATCACTTCCTGTTCACCTTTGAACACCGCTCCGGCGAGCGGGGTCTGGCCCCGGTCGTTGACGCGGTCCGACTCGGCACCCCGGGCGAGCAGCTCCCGCACCGCGTCGGCGTGGCCGTGGTACGCGGCGAGCATCACCAGGGAGTCGCCCCGGTCGTTGGTGAGGTTGGCCGGAACACCCGCGTCGACGTACGCCACGAGCGCCTCGGTCTGCCCCTTGCGGGCCAGATCGAAGATCTTGGTCGCCAGCTCCACGACCTCGGGGTCGGGGGCTTCAGTCATCGGCCGGACCGCCTCTCCTGCGAACTTCGGGACTGGGGGAGCGTACGGCACGGCGAGCGACTGCCGCCGTGCGAGTGAATCGCCAGCGTACTGGCTTCCGCGGCACATGACCCGATGTGCCCGAGGTAAAGATCACCGCTGCGGCCGCAGGGCGCAGCAATCCCCCTCCCGCCCCGGAACGCCCCTCCACCCCGGCCCGCACCCCTCCGCCGTTCGGGCGAAAAAGGAAGAAATCCACCCAGTTGCACCTTTTGTCGTATGGATACATGCTGTGATCCTGGAAGAACTCATGGTGACTGTCCCCCCTCGACACCAGGAGACCGCAAATGATTCTCTCCATGTCAGGCGTCGTCCTGCTCGGCATCATCGTCTTCCTCTTCTTCCGGAAGGACGGCCTCAAGGCATCGCACGCCTGCGTCTCATCGCTGTTCGGCTTCTACCTCGCCAGCACGGCCATCGCCCCGAGCATCAAGGCAGGCGGCGAGAGCCTGGCGAGCCTGCTCGGCGGCATCAAGTTCTGACGCCGCCCCTCCCGCCCGTACGCACCAACAGGAGACAGCAGTGGCCCGGCGCCCCCTCCCCCGCATCCTGAGCAACGGCAGCGCGCAGATCGCCCGGAGCCGGGAGCTGGCCCGGACGGCGAGGCCGCGGCCCGTGCGCGGATCGAGCACCTGCTCGCCGCCAAGGCGGGCCGCGGCCGCGAGTACCACTTCGCGTGGGACGAGGAGGCCAACCAGCTCTCGGTCACCGCACTCGCCCCCCTGCCCACCGACATCGCCGCCCAGCGCTTCGTCACCGCCCCGGGCGAGACGGTCCTCGGCTTCACCGACCCCACCGAGGTCCAGCGCACGCTTCCCCTCGCCTACGGAGAGCAGCAGCGCGACGTCCCGCCGGTCGTCTGGCGCACCGGCGTCCGCTCCACCGAGCCGCACCTGCTGGTCATGGGCCAGCCGGGCAGCGGCACCTCGACGCTCCTGCGCAGCGTCGCCCTGCAGGCCCTGCAGTACGGCGACGTGCTGATCGTCGAGGGCGGCGGCACCGGCGAGTACGCCTGCCTGACCGGCCGGGACGGGGTCCTGGCGGTCGAGTGCGCGCTGACCGGGGCGCTGGCCAGTCTCGAGTGGGCCGCGAACGAGACCGAGCGACGGCTCATCGCGGCCAACCGGGCCCGGCAGGCGGGCCACGCCCCGCCGGACGACACCAAGCGGCCCCTGTGGATCGTCCTGGACCGTCCGAGCGTCTTCGCCCACCTCGCCGCCGCGGAAGGACGCAAGGATCCCCAGGCCCTGCTGCAGGTTCCGCTGCGGCACGGCCGTGCGGCCAATGTGACCGTGGTCGTGGCCGAGCAGTTCGACAGCGCGGACGCCCTGAGCGAGGCCGTACGGCAGCACACGCGCGCCCGGGTCGTGCTGGGGCCTGCGGCGCCCGAGCGGCTGGCGGCGGTGCTGGGCGCGCCGCCCCACACGACTCCGCTCTCCCACGTCCCGCCGGGGCGCGGCTACGCGCGGCTGGGCAGCGGGCCCGTCCACCGGCTCCAGGTCCCGGCCACCCCCGACCCGTACGACGACGCCGCGAGCGACGCCGACCGGCAGGCCGTGCTGGAACTGCTTCCACCGCGGACGCCGCAGGTGGAGCCGGAGCCGCCGGAGACGGCGGTCGAGTCCGCGGCGATCGTCGCGGACGCCGTGGTCGCGGAGAGTTCCTGACCGGAGCGGGGCGCGGCGGCGGTCGCGCCCCGGGCGCGGCCGGCTACGCCACGAACGTCCGCGGGGACTCCGCCCCCACGGTCGCGCCGGTCTCCACCAGCCGGGCAGCCGCGGCCAGCCGCGTCGCCGCCTCCTCCGCCAACGCTCCCCCGACGGTGAACGGCAGTCGCACATACCCCTCGAAGGCCCCGTCGACCCCGAACCGGGGGCCGGACGGGACACGGACGCCGACCCGCTCCCCGGCCTCAGCGAGACGCGAGCCCGACAGACCGCCCGCCCGCACCCACAGCGTGAGGCCGCCGCGTGGCACCTCGAACTCCCAGTCGGGCAGTTCGCGCCGCACCGCCGTCACCAGCGCGTCCCGGTTCTCGCGGGCCTGACCGCGCCGCAGCTCCACCGCCTGCTCCCAGCCTCCCGTGCTGAACAGCCAGTTCACGGCGAGCTGTTCCAGGACAGGGGTGCCCAGATCGGCGTACGCGCGCGCGGCGACCAGGCTGCGGATCACGTCGGGGGCGGCACGCACCCAGCCGATGCGCATCCCCGCCCAGAACGCCTTGCTCGCCGAGCCGACCGTGATCACCGTCGATCCCGCCGGGTCGAAGCCGCACACCGGACGGGGCATCACGGCCCCGTCGAGGTCCTCGTCCAGCCACAGCTCGCTCATCGTCTCGTCGGCGACGAGCACCGTTCCCGCCGACCGGGCCGCGTCGACCAGCCGGCGCCGCTGGTCCTCGTCCGCGAGCGCCCCGGTGGGATTGTGGAAGTCGGCGACGACATAGGCGATCCGGGGCGCGGCCTCGCGCAGCACCTGCCGCCAGCGGTCCATGTCCCAGCCGGACAGCCCCTCCGCCATCGCGACCGGCACGAGGCGGGCGCCCCCCTCCCTCATCAGCTGGAGGATGTTGGCGTAGGAAGGGGACTCGACGGCGATGCGCTCGCCCCGGCCCGCGAAGAGGTGGCAGATCGCGTCGATCGCACCCATCGCGCCGGTCGTCACCATGATCTGTTCGGGCATGGTGGGGATCCCGCGCGCGGTGTAGCGCTCGGCGATCATCGCGCGCAGGGCGGGCAGCCCGGCCGGGTAGTCGCCGTGGGTGTGGGCGTACGGCGGCAGTTCCTCCAGGGCTCCCTGCACGGCCCGGGTGAGCCATGGCTCGGGGGCGGGCAGCGCGGCGCAGCCGAGGTCGATGACCGAGCCCAGCGCCTCGGGCGGCAGCGGTTCGAGGCCGCGCGCGGGGAGCGGGTTCCCGGCCGGCACGGCGGTCCAGCTGCCCGCGCCGCGCCGGGACTCCAGGAAGCCCTCGGTGCGCAGCGCCTCGTAGGCGGCCGCGACGGTGGTACGGCTCACCGAGAGGGCGAGCGCCAGTTCCCGCTCGGCGGGCAGCCGGGCGGCCACCGGCACGCGGCCCTCCAGCACGAGCAGCCGGATGCCGTCGGCGAGCGCTCGGTAGGCGGGCGGGCGGCGGGTGCCGGGACCCGCCGGGCGGTCCTGCTGGGAGTTGAGCAGACGGCCGAGCTGCGCGGCACCCACCGCCGAGGTCCACTGCGCCATGAAGATCAGTCCACCTTCCCCGAATTGGCCCTGGATGCTCTTCCTTCGCAAGCCACAGGGTGTCATGCATCAGGCCACTACCACCACACAGGGGGCACCTCTTGTCCACGCGGGGCCGGCAGGGCCGTCTCGGGCGACGGTTGATCCAGCTGTACGTGGGGCTCGCGCTGTACGGCGCGAGTTCCGCCCTTCTCGTCGAGGCCGGTCTGGGTCTGGAGCCCTGGAACGTGCTGCACCAGGGGCTCGCCGAGCTCACGGGGCTGACCATCGGTGTCGTGTCGATCGTCGTCGGCGCGGCGGTGCTGCTGCTGTGGCTCCCGCTGCGCCAGCGCCCGGGTCTGGGCACCGTCTCCAACGTCTTCGTCGTCGGCATCGCCATGGACGGCACGCTCGCCGTCGTCCCCGAGGTGCACTCCCTCGCCGTACGGATCCCCCTGCTGATCGCGGGCATCGTGCTCAACGGCGCGGCGACCGGCCTGTACATCTCGGCCGCCTTCGGTCCCGGCCCACGCGACGGTCTGATGACGGGACTGCACCGCCGTACGGGCCGCTCCGTCCGGCTGATGCGGACCGGTATCGAGGTCACGGTCGTGGTCACCGGCTTCACCCTCGGCGGGACCATCGGCGTCGGTACGGTCCTCTACGCGCTCTCCATCGGCCCGCTCGCCCAGCTGTTCCTGCGGATGTTCGCCGTGCCCCCGGCATCCGGCGGCAGCACGGTCGTTGCCACCGGGTCACCCGGACGGGTGATACTGCGTCCGTGACGACGCTCATACGCCACCCGTACCTCGACCATCCCGGCCCCATCCCCTTCGCCCACCGGGGCGGCGCCGCCGACGGCCTGGAGAACACCGTGGCGCAGTTCCGGCGCGCGGTCGACATGGGTTACCGGTACATCGAGACCGACGTCCACGCCACGCGGGACGGTAAGCTCGTCGCCTTCCACGACGGCACCCTGGACCGGGTCACCGACGGGGCGGGCCGGATCGCCGACCTCCCGTGGGAGGACGTACGGCAGGCGCGCGTGGCGGGGCGGGAGCCGGTCCCGCTGTTCGAGGAGCTCCTGGAGACCTTCCCGGACGTGCGCTGGAACGTGGACATCAAGGCCGAGCCGGCACTGCGGCCGCTGCTCGGCCTGATCGAGCGCAGCGGCGCCTGGGACCGGGTGTGCATCGGATCCTTCTCCGAGGCGCGCGTCCTGCGCGCCCAGCGGCTGGCAGGGCCGCGCCTCGCCACGTCGTTCGGCACCCGCGGTGTGCTCGGCCTGCGGCTGCGCTCCTGGGGGCTGCCCGCTTCGGTGCGCAGGTCGGCGGTGGCCGCACAGGTGCCCGAGGCCCAGTCGGGCGTCCCGGTGGTCGACCACCGCTTCGTGCGCGCCGCCCACGCGCGCGGGCTGCACGTCCACGTGTGGACGGTCAACGAGCCCGAGCGGATGCACCGGCTCCTGGAACTCGGAGTCGATGGCATCATGACCGATCACATCGACACGTTGCGCAAGGTAATGGAGGACCGGGGCGTCTGGGTCTGAACGGCCCGGGGTCCGGCCCGAGCCTTCCGCACGGCACTGCTGCGGGGAAGCGAGGGCACGGGTGAGCACCACCGGGACCGTGCGGGTGGGGGCCGCCGACGAGGCGGCCGAACGGCGGCGCGAGCAGCGCGGCTGGTACTTCTACGACTGGGCGTGCTCCGTCTACTCGACGAGCGTGCTGACCGTGTTCCTCGGCCCCTATCTCACGTCGGTGGCCGAGTCCGCCGCGGACGCGGACGGCTATGTGCATCCGCTGGGGATACCGGTCCGGGCGGGCTCCTTCTTCGCCTATTCGGTGTCCCTGTCGGTGATCGTGGCGGTCGTGGTGATGCCCCTGGTGGGCAGCGCGGCGGACCGCACCGGCCGCAAGAAGCCGCTGCTCGCGGCGGCGGCGTACACCGGCGCGGCGGCGACGACCGGCATGTTCTTCCTCGACGGCGACCGCTATCTGCTGGGCGGGGCACTGCTGATCGTCGCGAACGCGGCGCAGTCCGTCGGCATGATGCTCTACAACTCCTACCTGCCCCAGATCGCCCCGTCCGAGGAGCGCGACGCGGTCTCCTCGCGCGGGTGGGCCTTCGGGTACGCGGCGGGGTCACTGGTCCTGGTCGCGAACCTCGTCCTGTACTCGGCGCACGACTCCTTCGGACTCTCCGAGACGGCGGCGGTCCGCATCTGCCTGGCCTCCGCCGGGCTGTGGTGGGGGGCCTTCACGCTCGTACCGCTGCGGCGGCTGCGGGACCGCCGGTCGACGGCCTCACCGGCAACCGCTCCCGGACTGCGGCAGCTCGTGGCGACCGTCCGCGACATGCGCCGGCACCCGCTGACGCTCGCCTTCCTGCTGGCCTACCTCGTCTACAACGACGGCATCCAGACGGTGATCTCCCAGGCCTCGGTCTACGGCTCCGAGGAACTGAGGCTCGGGCAGTCGACGCTCATCGGGGCCGTCCTCCTCGTACAGGTCCTGGCGGTGGCGGGCGCGCTCGCAATGGGGCGGCTGGCCCGGACGCACGGTGCCAAGCGCACCATCCTCGGTTCGCTGGTCGCCTGGACGGTCACGCTGGCGGCCGGGTACTTCCTGCCCGCCGGGGCGCCGGTGTGGTTCTTCGTGCTGGCCTCCGGGATCGGACTGGTGCTGGGCGGCAGCCAGGCGCTGTCCCGGTCGCTGTTCTCGCATCTCGTCCCGCCCGGCAAGGAGGCCGAGTACTTCTCGGCGTACGAGATGAGCGACCGGGGCATGAGTTGGCTGGGCCCGCTTCTGTTCGGGGTCACGTACCAGCTGACCGGCAGCTACCGCTCCGCGATCATCTCGCTCGTGGCCTTCTTCGTCATCGGGTTCGCGCTGCTCGCGCGGGTTCCGGTGCGGCGGGCGATCGAGGCCGCGGGCAACCCGGTCCCGGAAAAGATCTAGCTCTGATTTAGCGCTCAACACGAAAGGGCGGTAGTGTACGCGTTTGGCCTGCCAGGCGTACCGTTACTGCGCGTCAAAGATGCCGAAACGCTGGGTGACATCTGCTAGCAGATGTGACAAACCGGGCGCTGGTGGGTACAACAAGGGGCGGCTACGACGGCGACGCATGACCCGGAACGGGACACGGAACGGGAATCTTTACCGCCGACCGGACGTTGACCGGATGACGACGACAGCGACACCTGTCCTGTGGGCGACAAGCCCGGGAGGCACGATTCATGAGTGAGCGAGCTCTTCGCGGTACGCGCCTCGTGGTGACCAGCTACGAGACGGACCGCGGTATCGACCTGGCTCCGCGCCAGGCCGTGGAGTACGCATGCGAGAAGGGGCACCGCTTCGAGATGCCCTTCTCGGTCGAGGCGGAGATCCCGCCGGAGTGGGAGTGCAAGGTCTGCGGTGCCCAGGCACTCCTCGTGGACGGCGACGGCCCTGAAGAGAAGAAGGCCAAGCCCGCGCGTACGCATTGGGACATGCTGATGGAGCGGCGGACCCGCGAGGAACTCGAAGAGGTCCTCGAGGAGCGTCTTGCCGTTCTCCGTTCGGGGGCGATGAACATCGCCGTTCACCCCCGGGACAGCCGCAAGTCCGCGTAGTCCCTGCGGGGCCTGGGCCGCGACAACAGCGCACGTGAGTAACCGCGGGGGGGGGGGGGTGGGTTTGTGGGTGTGCGGCGCGGGCGGTGTGTTTTTTGTTGTGTTGTGGATTTGTGGTGGGGGGCGCGGGGGGGGGCGCCCGCCCGCCCCCGCCCCGCTAAAACCCCCGCCATGTCGTCGGCCATGTCGGCGATCACGCCGAGGTCGTGGGTGATCAGGATC
>NZ_JBHYKH010000391.1:0-8620 GCF_042741275.1 Streptomyces sp. NPDC058964 | reverse complement strand
GCCGCGGCGGGGGGGGGGCCCGCCCCCGGGCCCGACGCCCGTTCGACATGGGTGACGCTCATGCGGCGGGGTACCCCAGCCACAAGCCGTCTGCGTCACCCCTGTCTGCACAGGTCACCCGCCGTTTTCCGGGCCCGGGTGACGCAGGTGACGCAGCGTTCCCCTACTTAGGAAAAAAAAGGGGGTGTCTGTGGTGGTGCGGTGTCGCTCAGGACGTGAAGAAGGAGCCGCTACGCGGCACGACCTGAGCAGGGCGGCGGGCCGCCGCCGAAGAGCAAGAAGAGCACGCGGGGCCGGTGGTGCTCTTCTTGCTTGTGCGGTGCGGCGAGGCCGCTAGAAGGCGGGTTGCTGCTCGTGCGGGGGCGGTGGCAGCAGCCGGGTCATTTCGAGGTAGCGGCCCTCTTTGGTGCGCCCGGAGTCGATGAGGACGCCCCGGGCGGCGAGGGTGGGCTGTAGGCGCTTGAGCCGGTCGGAGAGCACCTTTCCCGTGGTCGGCCACCCTTTGGGCAGGGGCCGGTACTCCTCGCCGGTGTAGAGGCGGGTGAGGCAGTGCAGCCACTCGGTCGAGGTCATCCGCTGGTCCGCGCCCGGTTCGAGGGTATCGGCGTACTGGAGGACGGTCTGTGCCAACAGGTCGCCCTCGATCACGTCGTCGTTCAGGTCGTCCAGGCTGGCCCGGTAGGCGGTGAGCGCCCCCAGGCCGGTGGCCGCGTCAAGCTGCGCGCACAGGTGCGCGAAGTCCGCCATGCGCAGGTCCGTGGGGGTCTCCGCTTCTGCCGCGCGGACCTTGACGGTGAGGTCGAGGAGCGAGCCGAGCACCACGGGCAGGATCTGCGCGTACTCGGTCCACAGCTCATCCTCGGTGCGCCGCACCCGGGGCCGCTCCAACCGCAGCGGCAAAAGCCGTTCGGCCAGGTCGGGGCGGATGACACCGACGTCGATACCGGTCATGAGCAGCGGGCGGCGGTAGCCGACGCGGAAGACGTCCCCGTCGGTGAACAGCGCGCGCTTCACGTTCTCGGCGCCGGTGACGATGCAGCACATCGCGTCCGACAGTTCCGGGGTCATGTGGGAGAGGTTGTCCAGGGCGGTGACCCATCCGGCTGCGACCGCCGTGATCAGGTTCTCCTCATCCTTCGGCGCGCGGCGCAGGTCCCCGCTCATGCCCTCGATGATCCGGACCAGCATCCGGCCGCCGGTGGACTTGCCCGCTCCCTGCGGGCCGGTGAGGAACGGGGCGGGGACGGGCACGGACGGTCCCAGGCAGCCGATCAGCCACGCGATGGCCAGGCATTCGGTCTCCGCCGTGGCGAAGTTGCAGAGCCGCAGCAGCAGATCGATGCCCTTGCCGTTGGTGTCCTTGGCCGGCAGGGGCAGTTCCCCGGTGAGCTGGGTGCGCCGCCAGGACACCTCGCGCGGGTCGGGGATGGCGATGTCCCATCCGGTGGGGTGGATACGGACGGACTGTCCGTCGTCGCGGCCCAGGTCCAGCCAGGTCGCCCCGTCGAATCCGGGGGCCACGCGGATGTGGACGGGCTGTACGTCCTCGGTCAGCGCCAGTGCTTCGATCAAGTCGAGTGCCTCCTTGAGTGCGGTGCCGTTGAACACGCCACGCCCGTCGCGGAAGAGACCGACCATGAGTTCCTGCCGGTGGCTGCCGGTGGTGCCCTGGGAGCGGATCGGGCGGGCCACGGGGTGGCCGTTGCGCTGCGCGTACACGGTGCCGTCGGCGGTGCGGAAGTAGCGGAAGTGCGCTTGGGCGTAGTCGGTGATGATCTCGCGGGCGGGGTTCTTCTCGTCCTCGGGCATGGCTACATCCCCAGTGCGGTGCGGGCGTTGGTCCACGCGTCGGTGCAGTGCCGGACGGTTTCGCCCTTGGCCTGAGCAGCGGTGAACAGCCGGGCAATGTGGGCGTCGGTGAGGCAGCCACACTGCCCGTGCGTCGACAGCACCGCCAGGAACGTCCGGTACACCGTCGCGTGGATCGCGCTGCGGGCGTCCGTGATGCGCTGCTCCGCCATGGCGATGCCGCGTTCGAGGTAGGTGGGCGTGCGATGCCGACACTCGCCCCCGTGGCCCCTCATGGGCACTGAGAGCGCCTGTGGCGCCCTGCGAGCGGAGGGTGCCTCCTTTACCAGAGCGCGGACAGCGTCCGGCAGAGGGGCAGTGGCGCCCTCGCCCGGTTCGAGCCAACGGGCGTACTGCATAAGGGATTTGATGTCGACGCCGGACCGGACCGCGTTCGAGGACGCCATGGTGCCCCGGTAGATCCAGTGCTCACCCCGGGGCGTGGTCACGGTCCGGGTGGCGGGCAGGGTCTCGCGGGCCCAGGCGATGGCGTCGGCGTTGTCGAGGTCGACCACGGTCAGCCCGGCGCCGCCGGGGTGGTAGGCGACCGCCGCCGCCTCCCGCCACGCCCGCGCCCATGCCGGGGAGGTGACGACGTGCGGGTCGGTGGTGGCGGCGGCCCATCCGTGGCACGGCAGCGGGCAGGCGCAGGGCCCCGGGATCTTCATGTTCGGCCGGCCACCGCACGCGTTGCGCACGCAGGTCGGGCAGTTCCCGAACGGCAGCTTCCCCGCCCGCAACGGCAGGGGCGGGATGCCGGACGCGGCGAGGTGCAGCGCGGTGCGCAGGTGCTCACCCATGCCGCCGCCTACTCGCCGGATGTCGGTCGGTTGCGTCATGCTGGATGTCTCCAGTTCCTTGAAGGATGACTGGTTGGTCAGGGCGGCCCGGTTCTTGGCGGAATGGGGGCCGCCCTTGGCGCAGCTATCGGTCGTGGCTGCGGCGTCGGTAGGCGCGTTGATGGCAGGCCGCTGAGCAGTACCGCGGGGGCCTGCCGGTGGCGGCCGCAGCGATCGGGCTCTTGCACTCCGGGCAACGCTTGCGATGGCCACGCGGGGGGCGGGTTTCGTCACTGGTTTCGTCACGTAACTCGGGCAGTGGCGGGGCAGCGTGGGTGGTCATCTCCCACAGCGCGCGGGCGATGTTCTCCGTGCCACGTGCGTGCCGGGGACGGCTGGGGGCGTCCCAACCAGGACGGGCGGGCAGGTCAGCGACCTTTACCCAACCAGCGGCGCGCAAGCTGGCGCCGCTTTCGCCGTCTTGGGTGTAGGTGATGGCGCGGCGGTAGCCCGCGCTGCGGGCGGTGCGCCATGCAGCTGCGTACAGGGCAGAGCAGGCGTTCGCGGTGCCGTCCGTCGCCACTCGAGTGACCTCCACGGTCAGCCCGTTGTCGAGGTGGCGGCTGACGGGACGGCCCACGATGGCCACCCCGACCAGGCGGCCGTCGTCGGTTTGGACACCGAGGGAGAACTGATGTCCTTGCGGCGCCTCATGGTGGCGGTGGTGGGCTTCCACGTAGGCGCATGCGGCCCGCCATTTCATCGGCCGGATGTGCAGCTTTCGCGCGTCGGGCGGAGCGGTCATGCCGTCCCACCCCCTCAGCCGAAGTGGTTGCGCTTGAAGACCGCTTTGCGGATGTGGAAGGTGTTGCCTCCCTTGGCGTCGCCGGACTTGAGGAGCTGCACGGCGATGAATCCGCCGAAGAGAACGGCGGCGAGGGTGACGAGCTGGGTGATCAGCGCGGTCAACGCGGTGATGAACGTGGTGAGTAGCAGCAGTCCGCCGCACACGGCGAGGAACCCGACGCCCCCGAGGGCGACGTTCACCGCAGCGCGCGAGACGGGCGGCTTCACCGCGACGACCGGGTCGGGCTGCACCGGGCTGAGCGAGTAGCCGGTGACCACACGGCCGTCGGGCAGGACGATGCTCGCCACGCTCGGGAGGGTGCGCGGCTGGAGGGGGACGAGCGGTGCCGGCGCGTGGACGACGGGCGGTATCGGGGTCGGTTGGTGGACTTCCACGGCCCCCTCGCGGGGGGTGTGGCGGGCAGGATCGGGGTACATGCGGAATCCCTTCCGGACATGGTTCAGGGAGGCAGACGCACCCCCTTGAGAGGGCGCTGTGGAGGGGGTTTGCGGGGTCTGACCTGGGGTGCCTCCCTGTCTCCCTGAACGATCATTCGTGCAGGTCAGAGGCAGGGAGGCGGGGCAGGGAGGGGGTCAGGGAGTTCTCCCTGCCTCCCTGCCCCGGACGGGGTACGCTCCCCGTCACTCGGCGGCGGAAGCGGAACCCTCAGCGTCGCGGTTGGCGAGGGCCCGGTCGAGGCGGTCACGCGAGACGACCATGACGCCGTCGGACTTGTACGGCTCAGCGCCGGTCCCGTCGAGTTCACGCTTGAGGTCGAGGAACGACCACTTGCCGTAGGCCTCCGCGTCGAGGACCGCGAGGCGCTTGAGGATGTCCTGCGTGCGCACCCTCGTTGCGTCGCCGACCACGGACGCAATGTCCGCGAGCCGGTCCCGCTCGACACCCTTCTCAACGGCGTGCAGGGTGGTGACGCCGTCGCGCAGGGCCTTGGCCCGGGCGGTGATGGCTTCGGCGGCATCGTCATCGATGTAGTGCGTGCGCACCGTGATGGACGACTGGCCGGCCGGAATGTCGATGCCCGAAGACGCCAGCACCAGGGTTCCCTGATCCAGGCCCGGACGCAGCAGGTTCGGCGCGGCCCCGCCGTCGACCGCCTTGTCCCCCAGCGCCATGCGCGCCTGAGACTCCGTGCCCAGCGCGAGCGAGGCCCGTGTGTGCGCGCCCTCGCGGACCAGCTTGGGCAGGTTCTCGTTGGTGGGATCCTGGGTGCCCTGCCACATCAGCACGTTGACCGCACGCCCCTGATTGTGGATCTTACGGACGGCCATGAAGTACCGGGAGTTGGCTTTCGAGCCGCCGTACGGGCGCTTCTCGTCGTCCTTGGCCGGGCACATGAACGCGACCTGCGCCTCATCGACCAGCACGATCAGCGGCGGGAACACCGTTCCGGGCGGGGCCTGGATACGGCGGTTCATCTCGTCCACCGCGCCCTCGACCATCTCGGTCACCTGGATCACGTGCTCATCCGTCGGGCCCTGGATCAGGGTGTCGGCGAGACCGTCGAACATGGCCCAGTCTCCGACGCCCTTGAGGTCGCCCATCAGGAACCGGACCGACTTGTCCAGCGCCAGCCACAGGGCGAGGGAGCGCAGGGCAACCGTCTTGCCCTGGTTCGACAGACCGGTGATGAGCAGGTGGCGCTGATACAGGCTCAGCGCGGCAGCGTCCCCGCGCAGGTCCTGACCCCACGGGGCCTTACCGGTCTTGTAGTTGGCGGTCATCGTCTCGTCGGTGACCAGCGGCGACGGGCCGATCGGCTCATCCAGCGCCCCCGAGTCGGCGACCCACAGACGCACCGTGCGCGCGGCCTGCGGGATGGTGATGAACACCTCGTGCTCGTGCCGGGACAGGTTCTCTGCCAGCTTGCGGCGCCGCTGCTGCACCTCGTTGGTCGACACCCCCGACGGGAGCGTGACATCCACCTCGACCCCACACCCGGCGATCCTGATCGGACCCAGCATCGAGGCGCCCGCGTCGCCCATCTCCTTGATGGCGTTGCGCAGCGCGGGAACACCGAGGTCGCGCAGGGCCTTGACGACGATGGACGGGGTGATCGGCTCCCCCTCGCCGTTGCGGACGTTAGCGGGAAGCGCCCAGGTGGGTGCGGCCTGCTGCTTACTGCCGACCGCCCACAGCGCCAGCAGGGCGAACAGCGGCCCGAGCACGATCGCGTACGGGGTGACGATCTGCACGATGTAGATCAGGGTGGCGATGAAGTCGATGACCGCCTTGAGCGGGGTGATGACGTCCGTGACGTCGTGGCTGTTGACCGCCATGATCACGCCCAGTGCGATCAGTCCCGCGACCCCCGTGCCGACGCCGACCCCGAGACCCTTCGCGGCGTCCACGGGCGAGTGGAGCAGGTCCATGCGGCGGCGGTGGCGTGCCTCGCGGAAGCGCTGACCGCGCTCTTCCCACTCGGCGGCGATCTCGTGGTTTCCCGCGGCTTCGGCGGCCCGCTGCATCCGCTCGTACCGGGCCGGGGTGCGCGCCTCCCACGTGCGACGGGCCACGATCCGCCCGCCGTTGAACGTGTACAGGCCGTGCCGGGCCACCGCGCGCACGGTCGTCTTGGTGGTCTCGTGAGTGACGGCCGTGCGGATGGCACGGCCGGAGCGCACCCACAGCGGCACGGGCTTGACCGGAGCCGGGTCGGGGACCACGGTCAGCGTGGTCACGGACGCCTCAGCGGCGGGCGGGTCGGTGTTCTTGTGCAGGTGAACGACGTTCTCGGACATGCGGGGATGACTCCTGACTGCCCCGGACGGGGCGGGAGTTGAGAAGAAGAGGGAGGGAGCGGTGCCGGGGTAGCCGGGCGTGCGGGCGGGCGCGGCCACCCCTGGCAGGAAGGTCAGCGGTCGTGGTCCGTGCTCACCACCAGCCGGACGCCTTCTTGGCCGCCTTCTCCCTCGCGGCCTCGGTCACGATGCGCTGCCGCTCCATCTGCAACGCGGTCAGCTCAGCGGTCAGCCGCACGGTCACGGCGTTCATGGCCTGCTCAAGGGCCCGTTCGGCGCGGCCGGCGCTCTGGCCCCGCAGCACCCGGTACGAGCCGCCGGCGAGGGCGCCCATGACCTTGCGCCGTTCGGCACTGGTCAGCGGCCACATCTCCTCGTTCTGTACCGCCTCGATCTTGCGCTGCGTCAGCGCGATCTCCCGGTCCAGGCGGCGAGTGTTCGGCTTGCCCATGGTCAGTCCTTCCGGGGGTAGGTGTGGCCGGCGGGCGGGTAGACGGGGACGGCCTGATCGGTGAGGAGTCCTTCCATCACGACGGCCTCGAAGTCGGCGGCGATGCCGTTAACCGGTTCGAACGCGAACGCGATGTCGGCGGCGTCGAGCAGCCACCCGGTGCGTTCTGCGTCGTCACGGCGGGTCTCGCTGATGAACCGCTTCACTTCTGACCTCCCTGGTCAGGCTCACGGGGCGGGGTGGCGGGAAAGGCGCACAGCACGCACATGCCGAGCGAGCGCGGCATGCAGTAGCTGTAGGTGACCTGGCACTTCGGGCACGTGCGGCGGGCGAGCATCGCGAGGGCGAGGGCGCCCCACTTACGCGAGGTCATCGGCCGCACGGGCAGCGCGAGGTCTTCGCGGTAGAGGAAGGCGACGCGCGGCGTACGGGTACGGCGGTTGAACCGCATGACCTGAGCGGCGATCGGCTGACCCCCCGGACGAAGCCCCCGGGCCCGTAACTGCCGACGCGTGGCGAACCCGTCCGGCGCGAGCCGCCACGGGTAGGTGGGCACGCCGTAGCGGGCGCCGGTCGGGTCGTAGCACTTGCCCCACGCGGCGGACATCAGGCCGCCCCGACCACGCGGTTCCAGGCCGCCCGGAGTCGGGTTTCAGCGGCGGAGTGTCCGGCCGCGCGGAACCGCTTGGCCATCTCCCGGTACGACAGCGCCGGGGTCTGGCTGGTGCGGATCGCGTCGACCAGCGCGTCGAGTTCGTCGTCGCTGAGCGCGGGACCGGCCTCCAGCGCGGGCGCTGTGACCGGCTCGACCGGGCCCCACACCGGAAGTTCCCAGCGGGGCGTGACCTCGGCCGTGACCGGGGCCGTCACGCTGGTCAGTGCCCTGCCCGTGCCCTCCCCCTGCCGCGCGGTCTCCAGCGTCGACCACGCGCCGGCGAGGGTCTTGGCGGTGCGTGCCTGCACGCGGGCGACGCGTGCACCAGCCGCGGTCACGGCGGCGAGGCGGGCTTCCTCGGTGGCCGCTTCGGCGCGCAGTCGCGCGCGGGCTACGGCCGCCTCGTCGCGTGCCTCTTGCTGGATGCCCCGGATGGCGTTCAGGGCGAGCGGGGTCAGCGCGGTGCGCTCCCACAGTCCGTGGACCAGCCAGAGGGCTTTCGCGGCGATGGGCAGCCAGGCCACAGCCAGCCACGCGGCGGCGGACGTGCCGGCGGTCAGCGCGTGCGCTACCAGGACCCCGGCGGCGAGCAGGCCGAAGGACCAGCCGACAGCGGTCACGATGCGGTTGTGGTCGCCCTGCGCGGCAAGGCGGCGTTCGTAGGCGAGGGTGGCCAGCCAACCTCCGTCGATGCCCAACCCCACGACCAGCGCGACCGGCCACGGCACCGACGTGCCCAGCCACATCACGACCACGGCCAGGGTCAGCACCATGGACACCGCCGTCATCGCAACGGCGGGCAGAACCGTCTTCGTGTTCCTGGTGTTCATGCCGCACCGCCCGTCGTACTGGAGGTGCGGTTGGCCAGGGCCCGCCGCTCGGCGAGCACCCGGCGGTGGGCCCGGCGGAGACGCCGCGCGTCCAGCTCGCTCGGGTTGCGGTCGAGGGTGACAATCTGCGCGTCGAGAAGGTCGACACCCGCCAGGATCGCGGGCATCTCCTGCTCGATCGCGTCCAGCTCAGCGCTCGTCGGCTCGATCCAGTCGGCGAATGCGGTAACAGCGTCCTGAACAGTGACGATGTGCTCCATTGGGTCGTGTTCTCCCTCGCAGGTGGAACGGCCCGAACAGGGGGCGCGCGGGCGGTGGGGGCGGCGGCCGCCGCCCCGGCCCCCCGCGCGCACCCCACCCCCCCACCCCGCGCCGCGCCGGCCCCTGCCACCACACCGTACCCCCCGCCCACCGAGTCCGCCGCTGCGACTCCGTTCCTCCCGTCCCGACC
>NZ_JBHYKH010000390.1:0-8635 GCF_042741275.1 Streptomyces sp. NPDC058964 | reverse complement strand
GCGGCGGAGAGATCCGCACCGCCGGCCTCGCCGCTCGCAACCTCTTCTGGTGCCCGGCCTGCCAGAAACGGTGACCGGCCGCCGTACGGCATGACGGCCGCCGCCCGGCTTGACCTCCGCCGGCCAGGCCCCGTCGCCACATCCCCGTCTGCCCGGGGGACGGCGGGGATGCGGCGACCGGACCTAGAACCCGTGCGGCAGCCAGGGCGCCACCGGCGACCCGAAGGCCACGGACGCCTCCGCCAGCGCCCCCGGCCGCAGCTCACGCACCCGCCCGGCCGCCGCCAGCGACACCAGCGAGACACCGCCCAGGTACGCGGTTCCCAGCTCCCGTACGGACAGGGCGAGGTCGGCCGCGTCCTCGGTGCGTTGGCAGGACGCCCCCTTCGTGTCCCCGGTCAGCCGCCAACGCCCGGCGTTCCAGGGGCAGAAGGAGTCCTCGACCTCGAACACCACGGCGACCGGCGTCTGGTAGGTCCGGGCCTCCAGCGCGGCGCCGACGTCCACCAGCCGCACGTGCAGCGAGTCCCGTACCAGCAGCCGGCAGCGCCGGATGTCGGAGACCATGTACTGCCAAGGCTCGTCAACCGGCCGCCGCCGCGCGTCGATCGTCGAGGTCAGGTCGAGGTCGAACAGGAACCGCCACACCGCGGCGTGCGCGGCCGGGTCCACCGCCTCCAGGTCCTCCAGCACCACCGTGCCCTTGGGGCCGGCCGCCTCCCACTCGGGCCTGACCCGGAAGCGCGCGTACCCCACGACCTCGTCGTCCCGCTCGGCCAGCACGCACTGCAGGGGCGACGCCCCGTTCCGCTCGCTCTGCGGGTCGAGCAGTCCCATCCGCTCCCAGCCGGGCTGCCGCACCAGCATCCCGGGCCGCAGCGGCACCCGCCGGGCGTAGAGCGCCTCGCACACGTCGAGGACATCGGCCGGGGCGGCGTACCGCAGCCGTACGTCGTCGGTGCCGGGCGGCACCGACAGCCGTACCCGGGACGTGTCGATCTCGGCGTTCACGTGGCAGGTGGCCACGCCGTACCCGAACCGGCCGTAGATGACCGGCTCGGACGCGGTCAGCACCGCGAGCGGCCACCCCCAGGCCCGCACGTCGTCCAGCTGCCGCCGCATCATCGAGGTGAGCACGCCACGTCGCCGGTGCGTGGCTGCCACGCTCACCATCGTGACGCCCGCGGCCGGCACCGGCGCGCCGCCCGGCACCGTCATCCGGAAGCCGAACGCCCCGGCCGTGCCCACGAGCTCGTCCCCGTCCCAGGCACCGATCGACCGGTCGGTCTCGGTGACGGAGTACCACAGCTGCCGTTCCTCGGCCGGCTCCGGGACCCCGCCGAAGGCACGGATCAGGTGGTCGTACCAGGAGTCCAGCTCTTCCCGGCGCACCACACGCAGCTCGGTCGCACGGTTCCTCGCAAGGTCAGTCCCCATGAGCCATGCGTACCAGGGCAATGCGGGACGAGCGAGCGATTTTCTCCCGCGCGGCCGTGGTGGCGGGCTTCCGTGAAGTTGGGCCTCGGACGGGGGATAAGTCGGACCTCGCGTGCCAAGCGGCAGGTCCGATGGATAGGGTCCCGAACTAATGGCAGCAGGAGGAGAGCGGCGCGCGAAGGCCGAGACGTTCACGGCCCGGTGGAGGATGCAGTGGCACCGGGTCCGTGTCGGCGTGCGCAGAAGTGCCGTGGACTACTTCCGCGGTGACGGCTCCGACTGGATCGCGCTGGCCGGGCTGCTGATGACCATCCCGGTGCTCGCTGCCATGACGCTCGGCAACTCGGTGTGGTGCTCGCCGGCCACGCTGGTGCTGCCGATCGTCGCGGGCGGACTGCTGCTGCGTCCGGCCAGCCTGCTCGGCCTGTACGCGGCGGCGGCGACCGCGCTGATCGTGGAGTCGGTACGGCTCGGGCCGTACACGGAAGGGCCGTCCCGGGTCACCCCGGGCGTGGTCCTCGTGGTCGCCGCCTGTGGCTTCTTCGGGCTGCTCACCGCCCAGTTCCGCAGCCGGGTCGGGGTGCCCTGGCGGCGCGGCGGCACGATGCTGTTCGACCTGCGCGAGCGGATCCGGGTGCAGAGCAAGCTGCCGAAGCTGCCGCACGGCTGGCACCGGGAGATGGCGCTGCGGCCCGCGGGCGGCCAGTCCTTCTCGGGCGACTTCGTGGTCGCGGCCCGTACGAACGGCGGCCGCACCATGGAGGTCGTCCTCACGGACGTGTCCGGCAAGGGCATGGACGCGGCGTCGCGGGCGCTGCTGCTGTCGGGGGCCTTCGGCGGCCTGCTGGGTTCGCTGGCCCCGCACGCCTTCCTGCCGGCGGCCAACGGCTATCTCCTCCGGCAGGACTGGGACGAGGGCTTCGCGACCTCGATCCACCTGGTCCTGGACCTCGACTCCGGGGACTACGAGCTCTACTCGGCCGGACACCCGCCGGGACTCCAGCTCAGCGCCGGCAGCGGCCGCTGGGAGGAGAAGGCGGCCGAGGGACCGCTGCTCGGTGTGTACGACGGCGCGCAGTTCGACCCCGTGAAGGGATCGCTGCGCCCCGGTGATGTGCTGATGCTGTTCACGGACGGTCTGGTGGAAACCTCGGACCGGGACATCGTCGAGGGCATAGACCGCCTGACGGGCGAGGCCGACCGGTATGTCGCGGGAGGCTTCCACGGGGCTGCCTGGCACCTGATCGAGGCGGTGGCCAAGGACGTCAACGACGACCGGGCGCTGCTGCTGATCTGCCGGGAGGCGGCGGCGGCGCGCTGACCGCCGCGCGGCACAGGGACACTGGGGGAGTGACCGAGACGCATCGCATGCTCACCCTGACCGAGGTCGAGGCCGTCGCGCGCGCCGCCCACGAGGGGCAGACGGACAAGGCGGGACGGCCGTACGCCGAACACCTGCGGGCCGTGGCGGACGGCGTGCGCGCCCGCGGCGGCGACGACGAACAGGTCGCCGCGGGCTGGCTGCACGACTCCGTCGAGGACGACGCGCTGTCGCGGGAGTGGCTGAGCGGGGCGGCGCTGAGCCGGCGCACCAAGGACATCGTGCTGGCCGTCACCAAGCGGGCGGGGGAGGACCCCGAGGCGTACGCGCGGCGCATCCTGGAGACGCCCGGCGCGCTGCTGGTGAAGGAGGCCGATCTGGCCCACAATGCGGACCCGGAGCGGCTCGCGGTCCTCGACGCGCCCGTCCGCAGACGGCTGACCGAGAAGTACGTGCGGATGCGGGCACTTCTCGGTCTGACGGACGGCGGTCCGGAGGGACCGGCCGTGACTGCGGCTACGCGCTGACCTTCTCGCGGACGGGTTCCTGCCGCCGCTCACGGGCCACTTCGGCCGCGTCACGCTTGAACGCCCACTCCATCTTCGGCTCCATGGCGAACCGGAACACCCGGCGCACCGGAGTGGTGCACAACAGGGTGACGACGGCGGCCGCGGCCACGGTCACCGCGATCTCGCCGAGCGGGCGGTGCAGCGAGGCGTGGTCGAACCAGCCCTGGTAGTCGGCGTACTTCACGAGGAAGCCGTGCAGCAGGTAGCCGCACAGGGTGCCCGCGCCCAGGCTGGTGAACCACATCTTCCGGCGCGGCACCCAGGCGAAGAAGCAGGCGGTGAGCACCAGCGAGCAGACGAGCAGCCCCAGGACCATGAGCGGGCCGCACCACCAGGGCGCGCCGAACTCCTGGGCGGAATCCCGGTGGTAGACCCATCCGGTGTTCATCCGCGGAACGCTCCACCAGCCGACCAGCACCGCGGCCGCGAACACCGGCACGGACGCGACGCGCACCCAGCCGCGGCGCACCAGCTGGAAGTGGTGCGGCTTCATGGACAGGCCCAGCACGAAGTAGGGCAGGAACTGCAGGACGCGCTGGAGGTCCAGGTCGTTGCCTATGTTCGGGCTGACCGACGCCACCATGGCGATGCCGACCGCCAGCGGGAGCGGCCAGCGGATCAGTCTCCACACGGGGGTGGTGAGCCGCCAGATGAACAGGGCGCACAGGAACCAGGTCAGGTACCAGGGATCGAGGAGGCTGATCTCCTGGTCGGGGGAGTGGTCGACGAACCGCTTGAAGAGCGGGTAGGCGGTCTCGAAGACGATGTACGGCACGGCGACGCCGGTGATGAGCCGCTTCAGCCGGTCCGGACGCATGTCGAAGCTGCGCGAGAAGAAGCCGGAGATGATGATGAACGCCGGCATGTGGAAGGTGTACACGACGGTGTACAGGCCCTCCAGGATGCGGCTGTCGCTCTTCAGCGGCTCCCAGGAATGCCCGATCGCGACGAGCACGATCGCCAGGTACTTGGCGTTGTCGAAGAACGCGTCGCGCTGTTTGCCCGGTCTGTCCCGTTTCTGTGTACCCATCGGGGTGCGCGGACTCGGCACTCCGTCCGCCGGTGACTGTGCTGGGGGGAGTGGCCTTCGGGGCTGGCCGGGGGGCGAGGCGGCGTCAAACATCTGAGGCACCCTAGCGTTGTCTGTGGGATTCCGTAAAACCCCCGATGTGAATCCTGGATATGGGGATCCGGATGCCCCGGATTTGCAGAACTTGACATCGCTGTCCATGTGATGGTGGGCACATCACAGGTCGCCGTTCACCCTTGATGTCCAGATTCATCCTGAAGAATTGGTGCATAACGTCGTCTCTGTGGCAACAATTCGAATTACCTGCGCACGAGGTGTGTGGGTAGCGAAACGATCCCCCGGCAATTCCCTGTGCCTGCTGCGCCGGTGTGACTCGAAATACTGTGCGAGAAGCCGCTCCGGGGTGGGGCCACTACCGACGATGCGTCACGGGCCGCATACGGTGGCCGGGTTGGTGGCACGATGGTTCTGGCGGGGGTGCGGGGATGTACCCCCGGGCCGGGAGAGCGGACCGACCGAGGGTGTGATCAGTGTGGCCATTTCACTGTCCGTGGTGCTGCTGTTGGCGATCATCCTTGTGGTACTCATCCGAGGGGGGAGCATCAAGGCCGGTCCCGCCATCGTCGCGGTGCTGTTCGGGTTCTTCCTCGCCTCGACCGGCATGGCGCCGTCCATCAACCGGTTCCTCAACTCGATAGCCGAGACGATCAACTCGATCAGCTTCTGACCGGCGGCCGGGCGGCCTCCGGCGGACGGCACGGCGGAACAACACAACAACGGGGGGGACGTACGGCATGGCGCTGCGCGACTCGGATCCGGCCGAAGTGGGCGGCTACCGGATCGAGGACCGCCTCGGCAGCGGCGGCATGGGCGTGGTCTACCTGGCCCGCTCCGCCTCCGGGCGCCGGCTCGCCGTCAAGGTCGTCCACGGCCAGTACGCCGACGACGACGAGTTCCGCACCCGCTTCAGCCGCGAGGTCGCCGCCGCCCGTCAGGTCAGCGGTGCCTTCACCGCACCCGTGGTGGACGCGGACGCCGACGCGCCGCGCCCCTGGATGGCCACGCTCTACATTCCGGGCGAGGACCTCGGCACCCACGTACGCCGGCACGGCCCCCTGCCCCCGGACCGGCTCCGCGAACTCGCCGCCGGCCTCGCCGAGGCCCTGCGTGACATCCACCGCGCCGGCGTCGTCCACCGCGACCTGAAACCGGCGAACGTGATGCTCGCCGAGGACGGGCCCCGGGTCATCGACTTCGGCATCTCCCGTGCCGCCGACTTCGCCGGGAGCGACGTGCTCACCCAGACGGGCCGCGTGATGGGCACCCCGCCCTTCATGTCGCCCGAACAGTTCTCCTCGCCGCACGACGTGGGCCCGGCCGCCGACATCTTCTCCCTCGGCGCCGTCCTGGTGTACGCCGCCACCCGGCACGGCCCGTTCGACAGCCCGAGCCCGTGGGAGACGGCCACGAAGGTCGTCGAGGGCGAACCCGACCTCACCGGCGTTCCGGACGGCCTGCTCCCCTTCGTCCGCCTCTGTCTGGAAAAGCACCCCAAGTCGCGGCCGACCCCCGCCGAGCTCCTGCACCTGCTCCGCGAGGGGAGGCTGCCCGAACCGGGACCGGATCCCGTCGAGCGGGACACCGGGCCGGTGCGCCCCCGCCGCCGGCGCCGGGGGCTCTGGCTGGCCTCGATCGCGGGCACCCTGGTGCTCGCCCTCACCGGCTCCGTGGCGGCCCTGCGGCTGACCGGGGGCACGGGCGCGCCCGCGTCCGCCGCCCTGCCCCCGGGGTGGCGCAGCTGGCAGGCCCACGAGACCGACAAGGAGACCAGCGCGGGTGCCGCGTTCCCGTCCTGCACGGCGCTCGACGGCGGGCTGATCTGCGCCGGTGACGGCCTGAAGGCCGTCCGCTTCTCGCTCGCCACGGGCAAGGTCGAGTGGAGCCGTCCGACGGCGGACCATCCCGACCCGAACGGCAGCGGCGGCAGCATCCCGGCCGACGGGGTGCTCGGCGAGCACGGCCACGACGTCTACGCCGTGGCCGAGACCGAGGCCCGCTCGGCACAGACTCCCTCCTACGCCCTCCAGGCCATCGACGCCCGGACCGGGAGGGTCCGCTGGAGCACCTCCCTCGGGGAGACGGCGCCCTCCACGGCGGACGGCTCGGCCGCGATCACCCCCGACGGACCGCTCGTCGTCCGCGCGGACGGCCGGTCGTACTCCCTGCTCGACCCCGCCACCGGCCGGCCCCGCTGGAAGCGCGCCATGCCCGCCCTGCACACCATGGCCGCCGGGAACACCTGCGAGATCCGCGCCGCGGCGGGCCACGCGTACCTGCTCTGCGCCGGCTTGCGAGGAAAGCGCACCACGGTCGCCCAGGTCGATCCCGCGCACGGCACCGTCCGCTGGTCCGCCACGCTGGAGGGCGCCCTCACGCTGGCCGGCCGGGCCGGCGCCGGCCTCGTCCTCCTGCCCTCCTCGGCCGCCTCCGACGGGCCCGACGTCTCCGCGGCCACCGCCTACCGGCGGATCACCCTGCTCGACGTCACCGACCGCTCACCGCACATCGTCCCCCTGGCCCGGACCGTCTCGGCCGACGCCACCCCGACCCTGCTCGGCGGCACCCTCTACTTCACCCTCAACAGCGGCGAGATCCGGGCCGTGGACCCGGCCACCGGCCGAGACGTTTCGTCGGCCACGCCCGATGATCGCCTTTTGGGGCGTTCAGCTGCTGCGGTTACTATGCAAGCTGCGCGCCCGTGTGTCCCGGCCCACTCGGCCTACGAACTCCTCCGGGCGGCGAAGTCCGCCGGACCTGTCTGGCTCCGGCGAAAACCAAGAAGTCAGCCACAAGGAGACCGAACCGTGAAGAGCGCCGTGGAGACCCTGAACCCGACCCGGGTTCGGCTCACTGTCGAGGTGCCCTTCGAGGAGCTCAAGGACAGCCTCGACGCGGCGTACAAGAAGATCAACCAGCAGGTCACGGTGAAGGGCTTCCGCAAGGGCAAGATCCCGGCCCGCGTCATCGACCAGCGGTTCGGCCGTGGCGCCGTGCTGGAGGAGGCCGTCAACGACGCGCTCCCGAAGTTCTACACCGAGGCGGTCAACGAGGCCGAGCTCAGCCCGCTGGGCCAGCCCGAGGTCGACATCACCGAGCTGAAGGACGGCGAGACGCTGAACTTCACCGCCGAGGTCGACATCCGCCCGGCCCTGGAGATCCCGGACTACTCCGGCATCGAGGTCGAGGTCGACGCCGTCGAGGTGACCGACGAGGACGTCGAGAAGTCGGTCGAGCAGCTGCGTGAGCGCTTCGCCTCCACCTCCCCGGTCGAGCGCGCCGCCGAGGACGGCGACGTCGTCACGATCGACCTGCAGGCCAAGGTCGAGGGCGAGGTCCTGGAGGACGGTGTCGCCGAGGGCGTCTCCTACACCATCGGCTCCGGCGAGCTCCTCGACGGCATCGACGACGCCGTGAAGGGCCTGGAGGCCGGTGGCGAGGCCACCTTCGCCTCCGAGCTCAAGGGCGGCTCGGCCGCCGGCAAGGAGGCCGAGGTCACCGTCAAGGTCACCCAGGTCGCCGCCCGTGAACTGCCCGAGCTGGACGACGAGTTCGCGCAGCTCGCCTCCGAGTTCGACACCCTCGAGGAGCTGAAGGCCGACAGCCGCAAGCGCCTGGAGAACATGAAGCAGTACGACCAGGCCACGCAGGCCCAGGAGCGCGTCCTGGACAAGCTGCTCGAGCTGGTCGAGGTCCCGGTCCCCGAGAAGCTGCTCGAGGACGAGATCAACACCCGCAAGCACAACCTCGAGCACCACCAGCTCGGCCAGATGGGCCTGACCCTCGACAAGTACCTGGAGATCCAGGGCAAGTCCGCCGAGGAGTTCGAGACCGAGACCCGCGAGGCCGCGGTCAAGGGCATCAAGACGCAGTTCGTCCTCGACGAGCTGGTCAAGACGGAGAAGCTCAACGTCAACCAGGAGGAGCTCACCGAGCACCTCATGCGCCGTGCCGCCTCCTCCGGCATGTCCCCCGACCAGTTCGCCCAGGCCGTCGTCGAGGGTGGCCAGGTGCCGCTCCTCGTCGGTGAGGTCGCCCGGGGCAAGGCCCTGGCCGTCGTGGTCGAGGCCGCCACGGTGAAGGACACCAACGGCGAGATCGTCGACCTGGACGACGAGGACGAGGTCGAGGCCGCCACGGAGACGGTCGAGGCCGTCGAGGGCGCCGCCGAGACCGGGCTCTTTTACACAAATCCGAGCCCCCCAGACATGGAACAAACTC
>NZ_JBHYKH010000389.1:0-8653 GCF_042741275.1 Streptomyces sp. NPDC058964 | reverse complement strand
CGGCCTCGCGCAGGGCACGGCCGCGTGTGCGGTCGTGGAACGCCGGCCGCGTGCCCACCATCGGGGCCAGCCGGGCGAGGTCGGGGTTGACGGCCTTCTTGTGGCCCTCGCCCTCCTCGAACAGGTCGTACATCCGGCGTCCGGCGAGCACGTGCTGGAACAGCGGCACGGGCCGGTGCTCGGAGACGATCACCTCGGTGTCGCCGCGGACGGTGTCCAGCCAGTCGCCGAACTCCTCGGCGTTGGACACGGTCGCGGACAGTGACACCAGGGTCACCGACTCGGGGAGGTGGATGATCACTTCCTCCCAGACGGCGCCGCGGAAGCGGTCGGAGAGGTAGTGGACCTCGTCCATGACCACATGGCCGAGGCCGAGGAGGGTCTGGGAGCCGGCGTAGAGCATGTTCCGCAGCACCTCGGTGGTCATCACGACCACGGGGGCGCCGGAGTTGACGCTGTTGTCACCGGTGAGGAGGCCCACCATGCCGTTGCCGTAGCGGCGGCACAGGTCGGCGTACTTCTGGTTCGACAGCGCCTTGATGGGTGTCGTGTAGAAGCACTTCTTGCCCTGCATGAGGGCGAGGTGCACGGCGAACTCGCCGACGATCGTCTTGCCGGAGCCGGTGGGGGCGGCCACCAGCACGCCCTTCCCCGCCTCGAGCGCCTGGCAGGCCTCGATCTGGAAGGGGTCGAGGCCGAAGTCGTACATCTCGCGGAAGGACGCGAGCGCGGTGGCCTGCTCGGCTGCCCGCCTGCGGGCGGCCGCGTACCGCTCGGCCGGGGAGAGATCCTCTGTCATCGTGCTTTCGAGCGTACCGGGCCGCACTGACAACAGGACGATCATTATCCGGAACGTGGGACGGACGACAACATCGGAAGACACAAGGAGGTGCCTGCGCCCCAGGGGACACAGGCACCTCCCGACGGTGTGACCGCCTCGGTCAGGTCACGTCGTCGTAGCCGTTGACCCGGTCCGTGCTCGTCTGCTCGGGCAGGGCCCGGCCGGCGGAGACGGTCTCGACCTCGCCGATGTCCTCGGGGGTGAGGTCCAGGTCGGATGCTTCGTCGTCGTCGGGGCCCTCGGCCTCGCGGCGACGCTTGCGGCGGTCGTTGGCCAGGGAGAACAGCACCGCGCCGAAGTAGAGCACCCAGATCGGTCCGGAGAGAGCCAGCATCGAGAGGGGGTCGGTGCTGGGCGTGGCGACGGCCGCGAAGACTGTGATGCCGAGGATCATGCCGCGCCACCAGCCGAGCATGCGCTTACCGGTGAGCACCCCGGTGAGATTGAGCATCACCAGCAGCAACGGCAGCTCGAAGGAGAGCCCGAAGACGATCACCATGCGGGTGACGAGCTGGAGCAGGTCGTCGAGCGGCAGCAGGTTGTCCACGCCCTTCGGCGTGAAGTTGATGAGCACCTTCGCGGTGGTGGGCATCACCTTGTACGCGAAGAACGCGCCGCCGATGAAGAGCGGTGCGCCGGTGAACACGAAGCCGTAGGCGTACTTCTTCTCGTGGCGGTGCAGTCCGGGGGCGACGAACGCCCACAGCTGGTACAGCCAGATCGGGGAGGCGAACACGACGCCGGCCATCAGCGAGACCTGGAGCGCAAGGTTGAAGGGGGCGAGCAGACCGTTGATGGTGATCCGCGCGCACTTCTGCCCGCCGTCGTGGCCCGACCTGACCAGTTCCTCGAAGGACTTGCCACAACCGACAGAGTCGAGGACCGGCTTGGTCAGGAAGTTGATGATGTCGTTATAGAAGAAGGCGGCGACGACCGTCACGACGACGATGGCCAGCAACGCCTTCGCGAGCCGGTTGCGGAGCTCACGAAGGTGATCCGCGAGAGGCATCCGCCCCTCGGGATCCTTCTCCTCTTTGCGGGCAGACTTAAGCAACCCACGTCCTCATCTCGTGCGGCGGGCCGGGAACTACCGGCCCTGCGTCAGCGCTGGGTGGTGTCCGTCGGCTCGTTGACCGGCCGCGAGCTGGTCACGTCGCCGGGGGCCGCCTGGATGGTGCGCTGGGCCGGGGGCTGCTCATTGGAAGCGGGTGCCTGCGCGGAGGCGTTTCCTTCTTCCTTCATCGCCTTGGCCTCGCTCTTGAGGATGCGGGCGGACTTGCCCAGCGAGCGCGCCATGTCCGGAAGCTTCTTCGCGCCGAACAGCAGGATGATGACGACGAGGATGAGAATGATCTCGGGGGCTCCGAGCCTTCCGAACATAAGTCTTTACCTTCTCACCGAGGCGGCTGGGGTGGGGGTGCTGTCCGATCGGTCGGACATGCGTCCGAGTGATCGTGCTGACAGCGATCGTAACGCTCAGGGGTAAACGTCAGGCAATCCCCGTGCGTACTCCCGGTCAGCGGTGCGGGCCTCGTTATCCGCGCCGCGACCAGCAGCGTACCTGCCGAGACGGGCAGCATGACAGGGCGAAGTGACGCAAAACGCTTCCGGCACGCTACTCACAGGGGTTCCACGGTGGTCGTCACAGGGGTTCCACGGTGGTCGTCACAGCGAGTCCGCGGCACGGGCCGCGCTCACGGCGGACCGCTCCAGATCCTCGGCCGCCCGGTTGATCCGGCGCGCGGATTCCGCGACCTGTGCTCCCAGGCGCCGCGCCTCCAGGAAGACCCGGACGGCGAGCACACCCAGGACGGCGAGACCCAGGAAACCCACGGCTACCGCGAACATCGGCCAGAACATGACGCCGAGCCTATCCCCAAGTCAGACCGTGGAATGCAGCCGCAGCGTGCTGACCCCGCCCCCGGTGAGCAGCTCGACGATGCGTTCGCCCGCGGGCTTGCGAACGAAGACCCCGCACTCGGGGCAGGTGAAGGAGTAGAAGGTCGTCCGGCTCGAGGCGCCGATGGCGAGCCGCAGGGCGTTCGCGGAGAGTTCGAAGCGGCCCCGGCAGTCCGGGCAGCCGGCCCGGAACACCACGGGGACCACTCTCTTCATCCCCGCGAACGCCGCCGCGACCGTCATTTCCCTCGCACCGGACACCGGAGACTCACTCAAAGCCCTCGCTCCTCTTCTCCTGGTCGTTCGCCCGCGGGGCACCACGGCCGGTGTGACCGGACGACCGCGCTCGGCCCCTGACGGCCTCGTGCGCCCGCCCCACGACACCGGCGCGCCCCCGGGGCTCGCTCCCGCCCGTCGTGGCCGCCGCGCAGCTAGCGGGCACCCCGCGCCGCCTCGATCCCGTCGTACGCGGCCAGCGCCTCGCGGGCCGCCTCGCGCGCGCTGTCGGCGAGCTCGGGCGGCGAGACGATCCGGCCGTCCCGGCCCAGGCGCAGTGCCAGCCGTCTGAGCGAGGCCGGATCGGGGGTGCGCAGAGTAATACGCAGTCCGCCGTCGGGAAGCTCATCCGCGCTGTCGTGGGGGTAGTACTCCGCGACCCAGCGGCCGCCGGGGCCGACCTCGACCACGACCTCCGGGTCCTCGGCGGCCGGCTGCACCAGCCCCTCCGACAGGTCCCGCAGCTCGACCTCCGGCGGCGCGGACGGTTCGTCGAGGATCCTGATCTCGGCGACCCGGTCGAGCCGGAAGGTGCGGCGCGCCTCGGAACGGCGACACCAGGCCTCCACATAGGTGTGCCCGACGCTGACCAGGCGGATGGGGTCGATCTCGCGCTCGGTGACCTCGTCGCGGGCGGGCGAGTAGTAGCGGATCCACAGCCGGCGGCGCTCCGAGATCGCCCGGTCGACGTCGGCGAAGACACCACCCTCGGACTCGAACGTCACCGACAGGCGAGAGCTGGCGCCCGCCGCCTCACCGGCCGCCGTCTCCACCTTGGCCGTCGCCCTCAGCAGGGCCTGCCGGTCGCCCTCCCGCAGGCCCGGCAGGGTGGACACGGCGCGGGCCGCGACCAGCAACGCCGTGGCCTCGTCGGCGGCCAGCCTGAGCGGCTCGGCGGCCTCCGCCCCGAGGGCGGCGGGGTTGTGCCACCAGATGCGCTCGCCGTCGGTGTCGATGTCGAGCAGATCGCCGCCGCGGAAGCTGGTGCCGCACATCGGCAGCACGTCGAGGTCGGAGACCAGCTCGTCCTCGGTGATGCCGAAGGCGCGCGCCACGTCCTCGACCCGGGCGCCGGGGCGCTCCCGCAGATAGGTCACCAGGGAGAGCATCCGCCGGGTCTGGTCGATGGCGTTCACGGGCCTGACCGGTTTGCCTGCCACTGTCTTGCTCCGCTCCCCCTCAGCCCTTGGCCACTGCACGCAGCCGGTCCACCACGTCCGCGCGTAGCTCGGCCGGTTCCAGGACCACCACGTCCGGCCCGAACTCCACCAGCCAGGCGTCCAGGCCGTGCCCGTACGGAATCTCCAACTCGTCCCATCCGTCGCCGAGTTCCCGCACCGAGGTGGCCTTCGCCCGCAGGGGGTACCCCGCGCCCGAACGCAGCCGGATCAGCGCCGAGCGGTCGGCGATCTCACCCGCCCAGCTCGCGACGGTCTCACGCACGGTGACCACGTCGGGCACCGGGGCGGTGAAGCCGGTGCCCCGGGACCGCACCTTCCCGGTGATCCGGGACAGCCGGAAGACGCGCTCGGCGCCCCGGTCGCGGTCCCAGCCCGCCAGGTACCAGTGGCCGCGCCAGCACTCGAGGGCCCACGGCTCCACGTGCCGGGTCGCGGGGTGGGCGGCGGTGGCCTTGCGGTAGTCGAAGATCACCGGGCGGCGGTCGCGGCAGGCCAGCATCAGCGGTTCGAAGGCCGCCTCGTGCACCGGGATGCGCGGCTCCAGGGCGCCGTGGACCTCGTACGGGTCGACATCCTCGGGCAGTCCGGCCGCGCGCAGCTTCTGCAGGGCGCCGCTGGCCGCGCCGGCGAGCCGGGCCTGCTGCCAGACCTTGGCGGCCAGGCCCAGGGCGGCGGCCTCCTCGGCGTCCAGTGTGATCGGCGGGAGGCGGTTGCTGTCGCGGCGGGCCAGGTAGCCGACCTCGCCGTCCAGGTTCTCGACGGTCTCGATCACCAGACCGAGCTCACGCAGGTCGTCCTTGTCCCGCTCGAACATGCGGTTGAAGGAGTCGTCGCTGCCCGCTTCCAGATAGGCCTCGATCGACTCACGCAGCTCACGCTTGCTGAGCGGCCGCCGCGTCCCCAGCAGGCACAGCGCCAGGTTCATCAGCCGCTCGGCCTTGGCAATGGCCATCGACGCCCTTCGCCTTCCCTATGGTGCTTACGATCGATGACCGTACCGCTCCGACGTGGCACGGTAAAAGCCGAGGGCCCATGCCCGGACAGGCATGGGCCCCAGATGATCGACTCCGATCGCGCGACGATCAGACCCCGAGCAGGTCCACGACGAAGATCAGCGTCTCGCCGGGCTGGATCGCCGGCGTCGGGCTCTGGTTGCCGTAGGCGAGGTGGGCCGGGATGGTCAGCTGGCGACGGCCGCCGACCTTCATGCCCTGCACGCCCTGGTCCCAGCCCTTGATGACGCGGCCCGCGCCCAGCGGGAAGCGGAACGGAGTGCCCCGGTTCCAGCTGGCGTCGAACTCCTCGCCGGTGCTGAAGGCGACACCCACGTAGTGCACGGTGACGGTCTGACCCGCCTGCGCGACCTCGCCGTCACCCTCCCAGATGTCCTTGATCTCGAGGTCCGCCGGGGGCTCGCCGCCCGGGAAGTCGATCTCGGGCTTGTCGATGCTCACTTCTGGCTCCTGCTTGTGTACGACACGGAACGCGGACAGTCTTTCATCCCCACCGGGATGTGCCCGCGCCGACGGGCGGACACCGGCGGTGCTACATCGCGGCGAGGATGTCCACCGAGAACACCAGCGTGGACCCCTTCTTGACGACACCGCCGCTTGGCGGGTTGTCGCCGTACGCCAGGCCCGGGGGCACCACGACCATGACCCTGCTGCCCACCTTCTTGCCGGTCAGACCGTCCGAGAGCCCCCTGACGACCTGCTTCATCTGCTCCAGCGAGAACTGGCTCAGCCGACCCGAGTCGTATGTCTGCTGGAACGTCTTGCCGCCGTCCCAGACCACGCCCTTGAACTGGCACAGGATCGTCTGGTCCGCCTTGAGCTCGGCCCCGTTCCCCTCCAGGACATAGGTCGACACCAGCCTCTGCGGCGCGGCCGTCTTGGGGACGTCGATCGAGGGAGCCTTGCCGTCCGTGTTGGTGCCCACCTTCGGCAGCGCCGCGTCGTTCTGCGGGACCGGCGTGCCGTGGGACGAGCTCTTCGAGTTGAACGAGTCCAGCACGTCGATCACGAAGACCAGCGTGTCCGTGCCCTTGATGCCCGCCTGCGAGTTGCCGGACTCGCCGTAGCCCCACTTCGGCGGCACCGCCATCTCGACCCGGCTGCCCACCTTCTTGCCCGCGAGGCCGTACCGCCAGCCGTCGATGACACTGCCCTGCGCGAGCTGGATGACGATCGGGCGGTTGCGGTCGTAGGAGTTGTCGAAGACCTTCCCCGTGGCCCAGATCTGGCCCAGGTAGTTCGCCTGGACGAAGTCGTTCTCCGCGATCGTGCGGCCGTTGCCCGCGATCACCGTCTTCACCGCGAGATTCGGCGACGGCTCCCCCGGCCCCTTGGCGACCGTCGGCTTCTCGTCGAACTTCGTGCCCGCCGTGATGGCCGGCAGCGGACCGTCCACGATCTTCGGGGGTGGCGCGGACGAGGCCGAGGCCGATGGCGACGCACTCGCCTTGCTGGAGTCGGACTTGTCGTCACCGCATCCGGCGATCGTGACCAGTCCTGCGGGAACGGCGGCAAGCAGAAGTGAGCGTCGGCGCACGGTCGGGCCTCGTAATCGGTCGATCTTGTTGATGGCGTGCGCGCAACTCTACGGCGTGACAGGGGCGCCGTACGGGAAACGTACGGCGCCCGTGTGGCGCTCCGGCACTGTTGTGCGGAAACGCTCCGCTCAGCCCGTGCCGATCACATTCCGGCGATCAGCTTCTCCACCCGGTCGTCCACCGAACGGAACGGGTCCTTGCACAACACCGTGCGCTGTGCCTGGTCGTTCAGTTTCAGATGCACCCAGTCCACCGTGAAGTCCCGGCGCTGTTCCTGCGCACGGCGGATGAAATCACCGCGCAACCGGGCCCTGGTGGTCTGCGGCGGCACCGACTTGCCCTCGAAGATCTTCAAGTCGTTGCAGATCCGGGCGGCTTGGCCCCTTTTCTCCAGCAGGTAGTACAGGCCTCGACGACGGTGGATGTCGTGGTACGCGAGGTCTATCTGCGCGACCCGAGGATGCGACATCGTCATGTTGTGCTTGGCCCGGTACCGCTCGATGAGCTTGTACTTCATCACCCAGTCGATCTCGGTGCCGATGCGGTCGAGGTCCTCGGACTCGATCGCGTCCAGCGTGCGGCCCCACAGCTCCAGGACCTGCTCGACCGTGCCGGTACGGATGCCCCGGCGCTCGCAGAAGTCCACGGCCTTCTCGTAGTACTCGCGCTGCACCTCCAGGGCGGAGGCCTCGCGGCCGCTGGCCAGGCGCACCTTGCGCCGGCCGGTGATGTCATGGCTGACCTCGCGGATCGCCCGGATGGGGTTCTCCAGGGTCAGGTCCCGCATCACCGTGCCCGCCTCGATCATGCGCAGCACCAGGTCCGTCGCGCCGACCTTCAGCAGCATCGTCGTCTCGGACATGTTCGAGTCGCCCACGATGACGTGCAGCCGGCGGTAGCGCTCCGCGTCCGCGTGCGGTTCGTCCCGCGTGTTGATGATCGGCCGGGAACGCGTCGTCGCCGAGGAGACGCCCTCCCAGATGTGCTCCGCCCGCTGGCTCACGCAGTACACCGCACCGCGCGGCGTCTGCAGCACCTTGCCCGCGCCGCACAGCAGCTGCCGGGTCACCAGGAACGGGATGAGGATGTCCGCGAGCCGGGAGAACTCCCCGTGCCGCGCGACCAGATAGTTCTCGTGGCAACCGTAGGAGTTGCCCGCCGAGTCCGTGTTGTTCTTGAAGAGGTAGACGTCGCCCGCGATTCCCTCCTCGTGCAGGCGTCGTTCCGCGTCCACCAGAAGCCCTTCGAGAATGCGCTCTCCGGCCTTGTCGTGGGTGACCAGTTCGATCACATTGTCACATTCGGGTGTCGCGTATTCCGGATGTGACCCCACGTCGAGATAGAGCCGGGCGCCGTTCCGCAGAAAGACATTGCTGCTACGACCCCATGACACGACACGGCGGAAGAGGTACCGCGCCACCTCGTCAGGCGACAGACGGCGCTGTCCCCTGAACGTGCACGTGACGCCGTACTCGTTCTCCAGCCCGAAAATGCGGCGGTCCATGACTGAACATTACGCCCGATCCCCTGAGCTGAAACGGGGTTCGGCAGCACGATTTGGATCAGTTTCCGATGAAGCCGCAACCACCGCGCCCCCGGCGGGAGCTGCGAGGACCCGTCCCGTGGCCAGCAGGACCAGCAATGCCACGGCCCCCGCCACCCCCGGCACGGCGAAGCCCCACAGCGCACCACCCGCCTGGACCACCGGGCCCGCCAGGCCCGTTCCCACCGAGGCGCCCACCGTGAACGTCGTCACAAGCCAGGAGAACGCCTCGGTGACCGTGCCGCTCGGCGCGTGCCGGGCGACGAGCACGAAGGCACAGGCCAGGGGGGGGGGGCGCGCGGAGCCCCGCGCCCCCCCCCCCCCGCCCCCCCCCCCCCCCCCCCCGCGCCCCCACCCCCGGG
>NZ_JBHYKH010000388.1:6332-8673 GCF_042741275.1 Streptomyces sp. NPDC058964 | reverse complement strand
CGCGCTCGTCGCCGTCCACCTCGGGGTCGGGGCCGCGCGAGGTCTCCTTCATCGAGGCGCACGGCACCGGCACCGCGCTCGGCGACACCATCGAGTGCGCCGCGCTCGGCAGCCTGCACGGCGGGGGCCGCGACGAGCCCTGCGCGATCGGCTCGGTCAAGGGCAACCTCGGCCACACCGAGGGTGCCGCCGGGATCGCCGGGCTCATCAAGGTCGCCCTCGCACTGCATCACCGGATCGTGCCCGCCAGCCGGTTCGCGGACCGCGAGAACCCCCAGCTGCGGCTCGCCGAGCGCGGGCTGCGGCTGCTGAGGTCGCCGCTGCGGCTGCCCCCCGGTCCCGCCGTCGCCGGGGTCTCCAGCTTCGGCATGGGCGGCACCAACGCGCACGCCGTGCTGGGCTCCGCCCCGCGACCCGCGCCCCGTACCACCGCCAAGCGCTCCCGGCCGGGCGTGGGCGTGTTCACGCTCACCGCCGACACACCGGCCGCGCTGATCCGCAACCTCGACGAGCAGGCGGGCGCCGTGGCCCGGCGTCCTCGTTCCTCCGCCGCCGCCCTGTGCCGGCACAGCAACCGCGTCAAGACCGGGCTGCCGTACCGCTTCGCGGTCACCGCGCACGACACCGAGGAGCTGGCGGCCGCGCTGCGCGAGGCGGTCGAGAGCGGCCTTCCCGAGCAGGTCGCGCACCGGCCGTGGAGCCGGCCGTCCGTGGCGTTCCTGTTCACCGGGCAGGGCGCCCAGTACCCCGGCATGACCGCGCGCCTGTACCGCGAGTCCGCCGTGTACCGGCAGCACCTCGATGCGGCGGACGCGGCACTGCTGCCGTACGTCGATACGTCCGTACGCGACCTGCTCCTCGCGGACGAGGCGGACGGGCAGGAGGGGCAGGGCAGGCAGGACGGGCAGGGCAGGCAGGACGGGGAGCACAGCGCGGGCGGGAGGCCCGGCATGGAAGGGGAACTCACCCAGCCCGCCCTGTTCGCCGTCGAGTACGCCCTCGCCGCCACGCTCACCGCGCTCGGCGTCCGGCCCGCGGCCGTGCTCGGGCACAGCGTCGGCGAGTTCGCGGCGGCCGTCACCGCGGGGACGCTCACCCTGGAAGAGGCCGCGCACCTGGTCGCCACGCGCGGCCGGCTCATGCACGCCCTGCCGCCCGGCGGTGCCATGCTCTCCGTGCAGGCCGGGCCCGACGCGCTGCGGCAGCTCCTCGCCGAGGAGCCGCAGGCGCACATCGCGGCCGTCAACGGCCCCCGCGACACCGTACTGTCCGGCACCGCCGAGGCACTCGCCCGGATCGCCGAGACCCTGGAGGAGGCACAGGTCCGCACCCGTGACCTCAGGGCACCCGCGGCCTTCCACTCGCCGCTGGTACGGCCGGTGCTGGACCGGCTCAGGGCGGCCGCGGGCAGCACCGAGCCCAAGGCGCCCGGCGTCCCGGTGTTCTCCACCCGGTACGGCAGACTCCTCGCCACCGCCGAGCGGATGGACGCCGACTACTGGGCGGCGCAGGCCGAGTCACCCGTGCTGTTCGAGCAGGCGCTCGCCGACCTGGAGACGGTCTGCCCGCCCACCCACCTCGTGGAGATCGGACCGCGCCCGCAACTGCTGCCCCTCGCCGGACGATCCGGACTCTCGGGCGGCGTGGAGTTCCTGCACCCGGCGCCCGGCCCGGAGGCCGGCGGCACCGAACTCGCCGAACTGGTGGCGCGGTTGTACCGCGCCGGGCTCGACCCGGACTGGGAGGGGCTGTACGACCCCGACGTCACGCCCGGCTCCGGTGAGAAGCTGCGCGGCTACTCCTTCTCCACCGCGCACCGCTACTGGACCGCACCGCCGGCGCTGGCCGTCCCGCGCGCCGGCGAGGCGGACCGGGCGCGCCCCGGCCCGACGCCGCCGCGGCCCACCTCGACGCCGGTGGAGCCCGAGACGAGCGATCCGGTGTCCCGGGACCGCGACCCCGTGCTCGCCGCCGTGATCGACGCGGTCGCGGAGGTCGGCTCGTACCCCCTGGAACAGGTCGTGCACACCGCCCGCTTCTACGAGGACCTGGGCTTCGACTCGGTGATGATCATGCAGCTGAAGGACCGTATCGAGGCCCGTCTGCCGCACCTCGGCGAGGTCTCCGTGCAGCAACTCCTGCCCGCCCTGCGATCGGTGGGCACCCTCGCCCGGTTCCTCGGCGGGCATCTCACGGAAGGGGCGCGCGCGTGAGCGTCACCGCGGCCCGGGGGGCCCGCGCCCCCCCCCCCCGGGGAGAACCGGGCCCCTGGTGGCGGGGGGGTGGGCTTGGTGCGTGGGCCGCACGGAGCCCGACGACCGCGACTGCGGGAGAGGCCCAC
>NZ_JBHYKH010000388.1:0-6322 GCF_042741275.1 Streptomyces sp. NPDC058964 | reverse complement strand
GCCGGGGGCGCGCGGGTGCCGCACCCCCGGCCCGGCGCCCCCGGCGCCGGCGCCACGGTCAAACCCGGCGCCCTGTTCGGCGCGGGTGGCGTGGCGGCGGTTTCCCCCGCCCCTCGCCCGGAAGGAGCATGCGCGTGAGCGCCACGGCCTATCTCGCGGCGGCCGCGAGCGCGCTGCCCGGCCCGCCCGTAGACAACGCCACCCTCGGCAGGGCGCTCGGGGTCAGCGAGGAGTGGGTCGACATCTTCGTCGGCACCCGCACCCGGTACTTCGGCTGGGACCTGGAGACGGGACAGGTGCGGAACACCCTCGCCGACCTGTGTGCGCAGGCCGGTGGCGCGGCCATCGACTCCGCCGGACTCGACCCGGTCGACATCGAGTTCGTGCTGCTGGCCACCGCCACGCCGGACACGCTGCTGCCGACCACGGCCAGCGAGGTCGCCGACCGGCTCGGCCTGATGTACCTGCCCGCCTTCCAGATCCAGTCCGGCTGCGCGGGCGCCGTGCAGGCGCTCGACCTCGGCCGTACGCTGATCGCCGGCGGAGCCCGGGCCGGGCTCGTGATCGGCGGTGACGTCACCCATCGCCACCTCGACGTGCACCGCGAGGTGGCCCGCATGCCCACCGAGGAGCTCGTCAACTACGTGCTGTTCGGCGACGGCGCGGGCGCGGCGGTGCTCACGGCCGAGCCGGTGGCCGAACGCGTCGAGATCAAGGGCGTCCTCAACCGCTTCACGGGACTGGGCCGCCCGCCGGGCCAGACCGTCGACTGGTACGGGATCAGCGACCGCCACAGTGAACGCCCCATGGTCGTCGAGGACTACAAGGCCATCGAGGAGTCCGTGCCGACCATGGCCCGGGAGATCCTCTGGGAACTCCTCGACCAGCTCGAATGGGCCCCCGACGACCTGGACTTCCTGCTGCCGCCCCAGTTGTCGGGACGGATGACGGAACGGATCACCGAACAGCTCGGCGTGCCCGGCGCCCAGGAGGTGTCCTGCGTCGCCGAGACCGGCAACACCGGCAACGCCCTGGTCCTGCTGCAGCTGGCACGGCTTCTCCCGGACCTGCCCACCGGGGGCCGGGCGCTCGCGATCGCCGTGGAGTCGAGCAAGTGGATCAAGACCGGGCTCGGCCTGGAGAAGGTGTAGGGGATGGCGGTACCGGTGCGTACGACGACGCGGGGCGAGCCGCTGGAACGGCTGCGGGACCTCGCCGCGCGGGGACGGCTGGAGGAGGCGTACGACGAGGTGGCGCCACTCCTCGCCGAGCTGGCCGACGACCCCGGGCCGAGGTCCGACTGGGCGCGGCGGGCCGGGCGGCTGCTGGCGAGGGCCGACCGGGACGCCGTCCTCGCCCGGCACCCGTGCGTCGACCGGCTGACCGTGGCGATCACGGGGCAGTCCACCGCGGCGGACGTGGTCGAGCCGCTCACCGGCGAACTGGCCAGGCACGGGCTGCTGTTGAACCCGGTCGTCGGCGACCACGGCGCATATCTGCGGGACCTCGCCGATCCGTCCGGTGTCTTCCACGGCCTGGAAGCCGATATGGCGATCTGTCTCCTCGACGACACCACCGTCTTCGCCGAGGTGCCCGCCGTCTGGGGGCCCGACGACGTCGAACGGGCCGCGGAGGAGGTGGCGGCACGTCTGGAGGGCCTGGTCCGGCACTACGCGTCCGCGGGCGGAGCCACTCTGGTGCTCAACACGGTGCCGCTGCCGCGCGAGCGCACCCATCAGCTCGTCGACCACCGCTCCCGGGCCCGGCTTGGCGTGGTGTGGCGGGAGTTCAACGTCCGGCTGCTGCGCCTCGGGGCCGAGGCGCCGGGGGTGGTGGTGATCGACCTCGACCCGCTGGTGGCCGCCTCGGGCCCGGTCGCCGACGCGCGCCTGGCGCAGTACGCCGGAGCCCGCATCGGTGCCGCGCTGCTCGACGCCTATGCGCGCGAAGTCGCCCACCTGGCACGGGCCCTGACCGGGCGTACGCGCAAGTGCCTGGTCCTCGACCTCGACCACACCCTGTGGGACGGGGTGCTCGGCGACGACGGCGCCGACGGCATCGCCGCCGCGGGGACCCTGCGGGGCGAGGCGTTCGGCACGTTCCAGCGCACCGTGCGGCAGCTCGCCGCCCAGGGTGTGCTGCTCGCCGTCAGCAGCAAGAACGAGCGCGGTGCCGTCCTGGACGCGCTGCGCACCCACCCCGATCTCCAGCTCAGGGAGGGGGACTTCGCCTCCGTGCGTGCCGACTGGGAACCCAAGAGCGGACACCTCGCCGCGGTGGCCGCGGCCCTCGGTATCGGCGACGACGCGCTCGTGTTCGCCGACGACTCGCCCGCCGAGCGAGCCGAGGTACGCCACTCCGGCGTGCGCGCCGCCGTGGTTCCGCTCGACGGGGAGCCCGCGCTGCACGTGCAACGGCTTCTCGCCGACGGCTGGTTCGACACGCTCGCCCTGACCGACGAGGACCGCGCCCGCGCCGGGCACTACCGCGCCGCCCAGGCCCGTGCCGCCCTGCGGGCCGAGGCCGGTTCGCACGAGGACTTCCTGCGCGGGCTCGACATCACCGTCGACCTGTCCGCGCCGCTGGCCCACGAGCACGAGCGGCTCGCCCAGCTCACGCAGCGCACCAATCAGTTCAACCTGAACGGCGTACGTCTCACACCGGCCGAGGCGGCCGGGGCCGCCGCCGACCCGGACCGGCTCCTGCTCGTGGCGCGCACCGCCGACCGGTTCGGCGCCAACGGCCTGACCGGCGCGCTCCTCGCCACCCATGAAGGGGACGTGCTGCGCCTGGACAACATCTGGCTCAGCTGCCGCGTGCTGGCCCGCGGAGTGGAACAGAGCGTGCTGGCGACGGTGCTGGCACACGCCCGCGACGCCGGACACGGTGCGGTGCTCGCCGCGTTCCGGCTCACCGCGAAGAACGGCCGGGCACGTGACTTCTACCCGTCCCTCGGCTTCACGGCCGCCGGGGAGCGGGACGGGGCACTGCTGTTCCGGCACGACCTGCGACGGCTGCCGCCCGCTCCGGAGCACGTGCGGATCACCGGGCCGCTGACCACCGGCTTCGACGGGAGGGAGCGCACATGAGCGCGGTCGACACGCTCGAGGGGTTTCTCGCACTGCTCAGGGACGAGTTGAGTCTCGATACAACGGTGGAAGAGGCTCGGCGGAGTCTGGTGGATCTTCCCCGCTGGGACTCGCTGTACTTGCTGCGGCTGGTCACTCTGGTGGAGGAGGAGACCGGCCGGCGTCTGTCGCTGTCCCCCGTTCTGCAGGCCCGCACGCTCGCCGAGATCCACGCCGTCGTCGTACAGCAGCAGCAACAGCAGAACAGGGTGGAGGCACAGGCATGACCGTCCCCGGCAATTCCACGCTCGGGCCGCCGCTCGGCGCGCCCGTCGAGGTGGGGGTCGACGACGCCGCGTGGGACCGCGTCCGGGAGGACCTGAAGGCGAGCGGGACCGCCCTGCTCTACGCCCACCGTTCCGTCCTGCAGCCCCAGCTGCCCGGCGGTGACGGGCTGCGCCGGCTGCTGGGGCGCGACTGGTCGCGCTATCTCGACCTCGCCCACGCGGAGGTGCGGGACCGGTACGCGGCCTCCCGGGTGCTGCTCAAGTCCGCCGCCGCGGCCGCGCTGCGCGGCGACCCGGACGCCCTGGAGCTGGCCTACGGCCCCACCGGCCGGCCCTATCTGCGTGGCTGCGACCAGATCGACATCAGCCTCAGCCACACGGACGACCTGCTGGTCGTGGGCCTCACCACGCGGGGCCTGATCGGAGTGGACGCCGAGCGCGCCGACCGGCAGATGTACGGCGGCGGACTGGGACGGCATGTGTGCACCCCGTACGAGATGGTGACGCTCGCCGCGCTGCCCGAGGAGCAGCGCAACCCGTCCCTGGTGCGTCTGTGGACGCTCAAGGAGGCCTACAGCAAGGCAATCGGACAGGGCATGCAGTTCCGGTTCACCGAGTTCGGCTTCGGCCCCGACGGCAAGCCGGTGCGGGTGCAGCGGCCCGACGGCAGCGCCGGCACCGGGGACGAGTGGGCCTTCCGCACGTTCCCGCTGGCCAGCGGCTACTGCGTGAGCGCCGCCGTCTACGACGCGGGGTTCGGACCGCCGGGCGGTACGGACATCACGACGATGCTCGACGAGGACTGCGTGGAGACCATCGAGGAGGCACTGGGCGAGGTGTGAGCGTCAGCCGGAGTCCGCCTCACGTCCGGCACGCTGCTCCAGCATGCGGGACATCGCCACGTTGTACCCGGCCTGGAAGCGGCTGGTGGCCTCGAGTTCCTCGGTGATCTCCGAGATGTGACGGCGGCAGGTGCGCACCGACATGCCGAGCCGCCGCGCGACCATCTCGTCCTTGTAGCCCTTCGCCATCAGGCGCAGGATCGACTGCTTGAGGTCGTCGGCGACGGACGGCGCGCGCGAGGTGTCCGGGACGAAGGGCGTCGCGCCGTCCCAGAGGTGTTCGAAGACGTTGCACACGAACGCCACCAGGGTGGGCTCCCGGACGACGATGGCACCGCCGGTCGACTGCGACTCGTCGTCCTGCTCCGCATGGGTGGGAAGGAAGACCGTATCCCGGTCGTAGATGAGTATCCGGTCGATGACCTGATCGGCGGTGCGCACCTCGACGCCGGCCTCAGTCACGTCGCGCACGTACGCGCGCGTGGCGAGGTCACTGCGCGCGGTGTGCTGGTAGATGGTGCGGACCGCGACGCCGCGCTCGCGCATGCTCAGGGACGACTTGCGGGCCGCCTGCAGTTGCGGGCCGGGGCGGGCGCCGCCCGGTGCGACGGAGGCCACCTCCTGGCGGCAGTGCGCGCTGAGGTGGTCCAGCATGGACTGCACGGTGCCCTGGTCCGTGATGACGTCGAAGGCCTCCAGCCTGTTGCGCAGCCGGCGGCCCTCGAAGTAGACCGGGGTCAGCGACATCAGGCGGCTGCGCACGTCGGTGACGGCCTGCTGGAGGTCGCGGATCTGCGCCTCGGCCGAGCTGACGAGATCGGCGGTGGCGACGTCGGGGCCCACGGGGACGAGCACGTCGGGGTCACCCGGCATCGGCTGCAGCAGGCGCAGCAGGGTCAGCACCTTCTCGGCGTGCGTGACCTCGGCCGGGGACAGCGCCAGACGCAAGGCTATGTCCTCCCGTATGAAGCGGCCCAATTCAACGGCGTGTCCATAGGCGGCGGCGCTGATGTCGTCGAGCTCCGCGAATTCGGAGCCGGAGTAGTTCATTCCGCACGCCCGAGTGGTGCGGGATCAGAGAGCAGTTGTTGCCGTGCAGCTTTGAGCCATCGGATATCACTTGGGTTTCGCTTGAGAGATTCGACAGGGTGTTCCTGAAGACGGGACGGACCACCGTTCGGCGCGATGCTCAAGTTCATGACGATCCTTCCCGTTCGGAACGCGGACACAACGAACCAGCAGGGGGAAACGTGCACGTCATGACAAGCATGATCAACATCGTCGCTCGTAGTGCAGCTCTGGGTAGTGCTCTTGGTGTTTTGTTTACCGGCGCCATGCTGCTGGGGCAGCACGGTGACGCAGGCCGGGCCGCTTCGCAAAGCGGAACGGTTACGACCGCTTCTATCCGTGTTCAGCACAGTGACGACCAGTGGTAGATCGAGCTTGATTGATAACTGCTCCACTTTGACCGCCGGCAGGCGCCTCCCCGTTCAGACCGCCAGGGGGGCGCCTGTCGCTGTTCCGGCCAGTTCCGCGTGCCGTACGGCCGGCACCGCGATCGCGCTCAGGACCACACCGTTGGTGGCCGAGAAGCGTCCGGTCAGCACCCGCCGTGCCGAACCCGGCTCCGCGGCCGGGTCCTTGAGCAGGGCCGCACGGAACGTCCCGCGCTCCGCGTCCACCGTCAGCAGGGCGTCCTCGAACTCCAGAGTGTGCCCGGTGAGCGGGAAGTACGACTTGTAGACGGCCTCCTTCATGGAGAACAGCAGCCGGTCCCAGCGGACCTGGGGGAGGGTGCGGAGCAACCGCGTCACCCAGGACCGCTCCTGCGGCAGCGCGATCGATTCCAGGATCCCCTCGGGCAGCGGCTGGTTGGGCTCCGCGTCGATGCCCAGCGCCGCGATGTCGTGCGCATGGGCCAGGACGGCGCCCCGGTAGCCGGCGCAGTGCGTGATGGACCCGACCAGCCCGGGCGCCCACTGCGGCGCGCCGCGCAGGCCCGGCAGGACCGGGGCGGCCTCCTGTCCCAGCGCCGCCATCGCCCGCCGGGCGCACCAGCGGGCCGTGGTGAACTCCAGACGGCGCGCCTCGACGGCCCGGGCGATCTGGGCCTCCTCGCCCGGGA
>NZ_JBHYKH010000387.1:0-8693 GCF_042741275.1 Streptomyces sp. NPDC058964 | reverse complement strand
GGGCACCTGCCGACGCCCCGGTCGGGATTCCGGGGCCTCGGCCAGGACCAGACGGCGGTACAGGCCTTCGGGGACCGGCCGTCCGGCCGCGACGCGTCCGGCGGCGTGGTCGCGGAGCACGCGGGCCGGTTCGGTGTCGCCGCGGGCCCGCGGGTGCGGGTCCGCCGTCCTGTCCAGGGGATGGCCGACCGACCGGGTACCGGTGCACGGAGCGTCGATGCGATGATCGCGGCGAGGTCCGTCGAGCACGGGAAGAGGTCACCGGCCGCTTCCGTGCCCCGAGTTCGCCGCCCGCCCCACCACCACGACAGGAGCCCACAGTGAGCACTGTCCATCATGACGTCACCCAACTGCCCCCGCCCCGGGTCGAGGAGGTCAGCGACGGGGTATTCGCCTACATACAGCCCGACGGGGGCTGGTGGATCAACAACACCGGATTCCTCGTGGGCGAGCGGGGGGTGATCAGCGTGGATGCCTGCTCGACGGTGCGTCGTACGCGCGCCTATCTGGAGGCGATCTCCACCGTCACGCCGCAGCCGGTGCGGACGCTGATCAACACCCACCACCACGGCGACCACACCTTCGGCAACCATCTGTTCGGCGGTGCGACGATCGTCGGGCACGAGGCCACCCGGGCGAACATCCTGGAGTGGGGCGGTCCGAAGTTGACGGCGCCGTTCTGGACCGAGGTCGACTGGGGCGACATCGTCCCGGAGCCGCCGTTCCTCACCTACACGGATTCCGTGACCGTGTGGTCCGACGATCTGCGCGCCGAGGTACGCCACGTCGGAGTGGCCGCCCACACGACCAACGACTCGATCGTCTGGCTGCCGGAGCGGAAGGTGCTCTTCAGCGGCGACCTGCTGTTCAACGGCGGCACCCCGTTCCTCATGCAGGGATCCGTGGCCGGTGCCATCCAGGTGCTCGAGGAGGTGGTCGAGCCGCTCGGAGCGACGACCGTCGTCCCCGGGCACGGAGACGTGGCCGGTCCCGGCCTCATCGACGACGTGCTCGGCTACCTGCGGTTCGTACAGGCCACGGCGAAGGCGGGCCGCGACGCCGGGCTGTCGCCCCTGCAGGCGGCTCGTGAAGTGGACCTGGGCCCGTACGCCGACCTGCTCGACAGCGAGCGCATCGTCGGGAACCTCCACCGGGCGTACGCCGAGCTGGAGGGCGGCCCGCTGGGCCGACGCATCGACGCGGCTGCCGCCCTCACCGACATGGTCGCGTACAACGGTGGGCGTCCTCTCAGCTGCCTGGCCTGACCGAACGGACGCCGCACCGGGCCGCACCGCGGGTACGCGGGTACGCGGACCCACGGCGCGGCGTCCGTCCGGCGTCTGCAGCCGCCCTACGGGGGGAGCCGGGCCCTGCAGTCGTGGCCCACTGCGAGTCGTACCGCGCGTCGGCCTCGTGCGCGGCCGGGAAGGTCGCGTGGGGCAGGTCGCCGGACGCCTCCACGGCAGGCCCAGTCACACCTCGCCGTCGGACCGGCGCCGGATGTGGTGTGCCACGTCGCGGAGCTTGATGTTGTGGTTCTGCGAGAGACGTCGCAGAACGGCGAAGGCGTCGGACTCGCTGAGCCGGTGCCGTTCCATGAGGATGCCCATGGCCTCGCCGATGGCGTGCCGGGTGTCCAAGGCGTGTTCCAGCTGGTCCTGGGTGCGCGCGCTCGCCAGGGCCACTGCCGCGTGCGAGGCGAACATCCAGCCCGCGGTCTCGCTCGCCGGAGTGAAGACGCCGGGTCGGTGCGAGTACAGGTTCAGTGCCCCGAAATCGTCGTCGTGGGTGTAGAGGAGGAAGCCCATCATGCTGCCGAAGCCCAGATCACAGGCCGCGGGGGCGAAGCGGGGCCACTTCGGCTGGGGCTCGGTGAGGTCCGGGATGCGGTAGACACGGCCGTCGTCGCTGTGGCGAGCGGCGTCGAAGCACGGCCCCTCGCCCAGCTCCCCCTGCAGCCGGTCGGACTCCTCGACGTGGTCGCCGCACGCGGACAGGGTGGTGACCCGGCCCTTGCTCAGCGTCAGGACCCCGGCGGCATCGCACCCCTCGACCAGTTCCACCGCGGCGGCGGCGATGCGGTCGAGCGTGGCGTCCAGGGTCTCCTGCGCCAGCAGGTCGCGAGCGAGCAGGGCCATGCGCTCGGCAAACTCTCGCCAGTCCACACGTATCACCTCGTCCGGTCTCCTCGTCCGACCGTTTGCCCCCGTATCAGCATGGCGCACCTTCCGTCTCAGCATGGCGCACCTTCCGTCGTCGGTCCGCGCGCCCGGTCGACCGGAATCCGATCGCTGCGCCGCGCAGGGCATGACCCGCGCCGCCACGGTGCGCTCCGCACCCTTCTCACGTGCTGGGGTGTCTCGCCCCCCGATACCGGAGGACCATGGAAGCGCGGGCGCATGCAGCCTCGGCCGTGCCACGCCCCAGGCCTGGGCGGCGGGTCATGCGGCACCAGCCGCTGGAAGGAGGGCCAGCGATGAGCGCAGCCGAGCAGCCTCCCACGGGCCACGGACCGGTGGGCGGCGGCCGGGCGCAGGACGAGCCCCCGTACGAGACACCGTTCCAGGACGGTGCGTCGCAACCGAGCGGGTTGATGGACGTCCTCGGTGTGGCCGCGGTGCTGCTGGACGCCGAGGGCCGGATCGTACTGTGGAGTCCGCAGGCCGAGGCCCTGTACGGCTACACCGCGGAACAGGCGCTGGGTCAGTACGCCGTCCAGGTGCTCGTCCGTGAGGAGCACTGGGACTGGGTGATCAAGACGTTCGCCGAGGTGATGGAGACCGGCCGGAGCTGGGCGGGCACGTTCCCCATCCGCTGCGCGGACGGCAGCACACGCCTGGTGGAACTGCGCAACATGCGGCTGCTGAACGACCGCGGTGACTTCTACGCGCTCGGACTGGGCACCGACTCCCCCAAGCTGCGCGAGCTGGAGAGGGACGTCGCCCTGTCCACGCGGCTGATCTCGCAGTCCCCCATCGGTGTGGCGATCCTGGACACCGAACTTCGTTACGTGACCGTCAACCCGGCCCTGGAGCGGATGCACGGCATTCCCGCGAAGGACCACCTCGGCCGTCGTTACCGCGAGATCATGAAGCCCGTGGCGTTCGAGAAGGCCGAGGCCGCGATGCGCCACGTCCTGGAGACCGGGGCGCCGCAGGTCGACGAGTCCACCATCGTGGGACGCACCCCGGCCGACCCCGGCCACAAGCATGCCTGGTCGATCTCGGCGTACCGGCTGGAGGACGCCCAGGGTCACGTCCTCGGGGTGGCCGAGTTGGTGGTCGATGTCACGCAGCGTTACGAATCCGCCAGGGAGGCCGGGGAGACGCGGCGGCGTCTGGCTCTCATCGCCGACGGTTCCGCCCGCATCGGCTCCACCCTGGAGGTCGAGCAGACGGCCCGGGAGCTGGCCGAGGTCAGCGTGCCCGACTTCGCCGACGTGGTCTCCGTCGACGTGCTCGACTCCGTGCTGGACGAGCACCGTCCGCGAACCCGCGCGGGCCCGGAGTTCTTCCGTGCCCTGGCGGTGAAGGCCGCCTATCCCGGCGACGCGGCCCGGGCCGCCGATCCGCCCGGGGAGATCGCGGCCTACGGTGCGGACCGGCTGGCGACCCAGTGCGTGCGCACCGGCCGGCCCATCCTGGTGGGTCACGCCGACGGCAGCGATCTGAGGCGCATCGCCCGCGACGAGCACGCCGCCACCCTGCTGGCCCGCGCCGGGGTGCACTCGTACCTCGCCGTCCCGCTCACCGCACGGGGCAGCACCCTCGGTTTCTTCGGTCTCACCCGGGCCCGTAGCCCGCGTCCGTTCGACGAGGACGACCTCGCCGTCGCCACCGAACTGGCCTCACGTGCCGCCGTGTGCATCGACAACGCCCGGACCCACCAGAGCGTGCGCAACGCCGCCGAGACCCTGCAGCGCAGTCTGCTCCCCGAGGTGCCGCCGCACCTGCCGGGCCTGACGGTCGCCTCCCTCTACCGGCCCGCGCAGGCCGCGTACGAGATCGGCGGCGACTGGTACGACGTCCTGCCTCTGCAGGACTCCAGAACCGGGCTCGTCGTGGGCGACGTGATGGGCAGCGGCATCGACGCGGCCGCCACGATGGGGCGCCTGCGCACCGCCACGGCGGCCTACGCCGATCTGGACCTCGAACCCGCCCAGATCCTCCAGCACCTCGACGCGATCACCGCGCGGCTGGAGCGGTACATCGCCACGTGCCTGTACGTCGCCTACGACCCCCACCGCGGAGAGTGCCGCATCGCCAGCGCCGGCCACCTGCCCCCCGTGGTCGTGCCGGACGGCGGGCGCCCCAGGCTGCTCGACCTGCCCACGGGCACTCCCCTCGGCGTCGGCGGCATCCCCTTCGAGAGCACCACGTTCCGGCTCGCTCCCGGCGATCATCTGGTCCTGTACACCGACGGGCTGGTCGAAAGCCGCGAGGACCCCATCGACGAGCGTCTCGACATCCTCCTGAGCCTTCTGGAGTCGCTCGACCGCCCGCTGGAGGAGACGTGCGACCGGCTCCTCCAGGGCCTGCGGCACCCCGGCGCTCCCGACGACGTCGCGCTGCTCATCGCCCGCGCGTGTCCCGTGACGCCGGATCGTTCCTGAGCCGCGCCGCCGGCGCGGACGCCCGCGTCAGTGGAGCACCTTGAGCGCCCCGGGCAGGACCCGCGCCGTGACGGGAAGGACGGCCTCCACCTCTCCGTCGGCGCCGTAGGGCACCGGGCGGTCGGCCTCGATGCGGATCTCCCGGCCGCGCAGGATGCGGACCTCGGGCCGTGCGACGTGGGCACCCGACTCCAGCTCGTTCATCAGGGCGAAGAACAGGTGCCGCGGGGCCTCGCTGATCATCACGATCTCCAGCGTGCCGTCGTCCACCCGGGCTCCGGGGGCGATCATGCGGCCGGAGCCGTAGTAGGCGGAGTTGGCGGCCACGACGGTGTAGCCCCGGTGGGTGTGTTCCTGCCCGTCGACCGTGACCCGGTAGTTCGCCGGGCGCCAGGTGGTCACGGCGCGCAGGCCTCCGGCGTAGTAGGAGGCGGCGCCGCGCAGCAGCCGGGAATGGTTGGCGTGGCGGTTGGCCAGCGCGTCGACACCCGCGTACACGCTGCCGAGGACGACGGTGCCGTCGTGGAAGGCCGACCGCACCTCGATGGTGTCGACCGGGCGCGGTTCCCCGTCCAGCAGGATCCGGGCCAGGGCCTCCGGGTCGGCGGGCAGCTCCAGAGCCCTGGCGAAGTCGTTGCCCCGCCCGGCGGGAACCAGGCCGAGCACCGTGTCGGTGCCGCTGAGGGCCCCGCCGATGCCGCCGGCGATGCCGTCACCGCCGACGGCGAGCACCACCCGTCCCCGCTCCCCCGCACCGCGCGCGATGTCCTGGGCGTGCGCGAGGCTGCGGCTGTACTCCGTCTCCAGTTCGGCCCCGGCCTCCCGCAGCACCCGTGCCACCTGGAGCAGCGCGGCCGCCGCGCTTGATCCACCCGCGGTGGGGTTGACGACGGCGGTGAACTGTCGCATGGGTGAGCCTCCGGGTGCGGTGATACGGGAGCCGACGTGCTGTGGGCTGAAACTGGGGGTGGAGCTGGGCGGACGGTAGCCGCCGGGGTCAGTCGGTGGGAAGCAGGACGCCGGGGTTGAGGAGCTGGTCCGGGTCCAGCGTCCGCTTGACGGCCTTGAGGGCCTCCACGCCCAGGGTGCCCGCTTCCCGGACGTACCAGTCCCGGTGGTCGGTGCCGACGCCGTGGTGGTGGCTGATGGTGCCGCCCGCGGCGAGGATCGCCTCGTTGGCCGCCTCCTTGGCCGGCGCCCAGTGGGCGACCGGGTCGTCGCCCTGTGCGCTGACGACGGTGAAGTACAGCGAGGCGCCGTTCTCGTACACGTGCGAGATGTGGCACATGACCAGGGGCGGTGTGCCGGCCTCGGTGAGGGCGGTGGTCAGCGCCGTGCGGACCGAGGCGTACAGCCCGGGGATGCGCGACCAGAAGGCGGCCGTCTCCAGGGTCTCGGCGAACGCCCCCGCGTCCAGCAGGGCGTCCCGCAGGTAGGGCGCCGAGTAGCGGCCGTGCGCCCAGCGTTCCCCCGGTTCCGTGCCGGCGTGTGTGCCGCCGCAGTCGCGCAGTACGGCGGAGGCCCGTTCCCGGCGGTGGGCGGTGTCCTCCTCGGTGCCCTCGTATCCGACGATCGCGAGGCATCCGGCGCTCGGCTGCGCGCCGTCGCTTCCGATGGCTTCGGGCTGGGCGAGTCCGATCAGCGTCTCGGTCTCGTCGGACAGGCGCAGCACCGTGGGGCGCGGTCCGTCCTGGGCGAGCCGGCGCAGGGCCGCGCTGCCTTCCTCGAAGGAGGCGAAGCGCCAGCCCTCGTACACGCGGGTGCGGGGCTGGGGGCGCACACGGACGGTGACCGAGGTGATGACGCCGAACGCTCCCTCGGACCCGAGGACCAGCTGGCGCAGATCGGGGCCGGCGGCGGAGCGCGGGGCGCGGCCGACGTCCACGGTGCCCTCGGGGGTGGCGAGGGTGAGGCCCAGCACCATCTCGTCGAAGCGCCCGTATCCGGCCGAGGCCTGGCCGCTGGAGCGGGCCGCGGCGAATCCGCCGATCGTGGCCCACTCGTAGGACTGCGGGAAGTGGCCGAGCGTGAAGCCGTGTCCGGCCAGGAGGCGCTCTGCCTCGGGGGCGCGCAGGCCGGGCTGCAGGGTGGCGGTGCGGGACACCGGGTCGACCTCGACCAGCCGGTCCATGCGGCGCAGGTCCAGGGCCACGAAGGGGCCCCGTCGCGCGGGTGCCAGGCCGCCGACGACGGACGTGCCGCCACCGAACGGCACGGCGCGCAGGCCGTGCCGGGCGCACACCCGCAGGAGGGCGAGGACCTCGTCGTGTCCGGCGGGGAGGACGACGGCGGCCGGGATGTCCGAGACGTCTCCGGAGCGGATCCGCAGGAGGTCGGGGGTGGACTTGCCGCGGGTGTGCCGGATGCGGGTCTCCGCGTCCGTGCGCACCTGTGTCTCGCCGCCCACCGCGGCGGACAGCTCCTGGAGCACCTCGGTGCCCAGCGGTGTGCCGGGGACGGAGATCTCCTCGAGCCTGAGCGGTTCGGCACTGCGGGGCTTGACTCCCAGCAGATCGCGCAGCAGCCCGATCACCGTCTCGGGCAGCGGTGCCGCCTTGGCCGGGTCACCCCAGCCACTCCACAGCATGTCCATGGCGGTTTGTCCTCATCGGTCGTTTCCGCGCCGTGCCCGTCTGCCGGGCGCCGCCGCAAGGGCGTTACACTGTTACACATGACGCCTATTCGTCACAACCATGGGGGCAGCGATCCGGTGCTCGACGCGGTGCGCGACTGCGTGCTGGCCGTCGGCGTCCGCCGCACGACCCTGACCGACGTGGCCCGCCGCGCGGGCGTCTCCCGCATGACGCTCTACCGGCGCTGGCCCGACGTGCGCAGCCTCGTCGGCGACCTGATGACACGTGAGTGGATCGGCGTCGCCACGGGCGCCATGCCCGAACCCCGGCCGGACCGGACCGCGCGCGACCAGATCGTCGAGGGACTGGTGAACGGCGTGCAGGCGTTCCGCGCCCACCCGCTCTTCCGCAAGATCGTCGACGTGGACCCCGAGCTGCTGCTCCCCTATGTGCTCGACCGTCGCGGAGCGAGCCAGGAAGCCCTGCTGGAGCTGCTGGTCACCGGCCTGCGGGAGGGTCACACCGACGGGTCGGTGCAGGCCGGCCATCCGCAACGACAGGCCCGCTCGCTGCTGCTGATCGTCCAGTCCTTCACCCTGTCGCTGCGGACCATGACCGACGAGGACGACCCGGACCTGACCCCCGCCGCCTTCCTCACGGAGCTGCGGACCATCCTGGAGAGGACCCTCACCCCATGAGCGCCACCAGCAGCCCGGCCGACGCGGCCGCCCCCGTCCCCGGCTCGTCCCTGTCCGCCGCGCGTCGCTCGCGCGAACTGGCCGGGTCGGTCGGCGGACCGGAAGTGGACGTCCTGGTCGTCGGACTCGGCGCCACCGGCGCCGTGGCCGCGCTCGACGCGGCGGCGCGCGGGCTGACGGTCGTCGCCGTCGACGCGCACGACCTGGCCTTCGGCACATCGCGCTGGAGCTCGAAGCTGATCCACGGCGGCCTGCGCTACCTGGCCTCCGGTCAGCTCGACGTGGCCCACGAGAGCGCCGTCGAACGGGGCGTGCTGATGGAGCGCACCGCGCCCCACCTCGTGTCCGCCCAGCCGTTCGTGCTCCCGCTGACCCCACTGGTCTCACGCGGTCAGGCAGCACTCGCCTGGGCCGGGTTCCGGGCCGGCGACACGCTGCGCCTGGCCGCCCGCACGGCTCGCGCCACCCTGCCCGGCCCCCGGCGTCTGTCCCGGGTGGAGACCCGCCACCTGGCCCCCGCTCTGCGCGCCGACGGACTGCGCGGCGGTCTGCTGTCCTGGGACGGCCGGCTCACCGACGACGCCCGTCTGGTCACCGCCCTCGCCCGCACCGCGGCCGCGCACGGCGCCCGGATCCTCACCCGGGTCAGGGTGGTGGAGCTGTCGGGATCGGGCGCCCGCGTCCGCGACGAACTGACCGGCGAGGAGGGCGAGATCCGCGCCCGCGCGATGATCAACGCCTCCGGGGTGTGGGCGGGCGAGCTGGTCGACGGCATCCGCATCCGGCCCTCCCGGGGCACCCACCTGGTGC